>CAIWHF010000217.1 GCA_903912405.1 uncultured Bacteroidota bacterium
CTTGGATCGGTAGTTCAGTTGGTTAGAATGCCGCCCTGTCACGGCGGAGGTCGCGGGTTCGAGTCCCGTCCGGTCCGCAAAGTCCCTTCGGACATTTTTAAAACCCTTTAAGATCATTGATTTTAAAGGGTTTTTCTTTTTCGATGGTTTGTTCTTTTTCGCGTTTTTTCGTAAATTGTTTCAACAATGTTTCAACAATAATATAGGTAAATCAATTTTCAATTATCTTGAATTAGTACATTACCTGCATAAAAAAAAGGCAATCTTTTCAGATTGCCTTTTTTTATTTGATCAATATTATTTAGTAATTTTTCTTAACAGAGTAGTAATAGTTACCTGCTAAACCAATTTCTAAGCGCACGGTATAATTACCTGCAGCTGCAATTGCAATATTATCTCCACCATAATCAGGTTTGTTATCTGGCCCACCATTAGATTTGTTATCTCCAAAGTTGATACCCCAATCATTGTTTGCTCTGAATTTGATTTCACCAGCAGTTAAGTCTAAAGTAAGAGAATAGTTACCTGTAGCTGGATCTAAAGTCATAGCTTGATCAGCTCCCCATCCACCTGCAGTAGCCGAGCCAATGATGCCCCAACGTGTAATTTTTGTTGCAGACCAAGACATTGCACCCGTATTAGCAGTTAATCGATAAATACCAGCTCCAGCAGATAACTGAACGTTGTTACCACCATTCGATAAAGCTCCAGCACCAGCATCTCCATAGTCACCTGCACCCCAATTATTACCTTTTACCATTTTAAATTGTGGAGTAGGGTCATTGAAATTGATATAACCATCATAGATACCATTGTTAGAAACAGAAACAACTTGAGGGCAATCTGCCGCACCAGGGTTCCATCCTTGATAGTTTCCAGCAATATTTAATGCGTTTGGAAAGCTATATTTAATAATAGAGCGGTATCCTTTTACAATTAAATTTAAGGTATTAGAGTAGCTAATAGCTGCAGAATTAGGAATAGCTGCTACAATACGTACGCTAATTTCACCTAATGCATTAGGTGCTAAAATCTTAACAACTTCTGAGTTTAAAGTAGCAACCGTATATGCTTTGGTAAGCAATTTACCCATATTGATTTCTACATCTGGATTTTTAAAATCGCCACCTTTTTTTACCATTTGCAAGCTGTAAGTAACATTAGCAACAGGTGCTTCATAAATTTGTGCCGTCCAATTAAAAGTAAGTGCAGCTTTAGAAGCACTATCTTCTAATAATACCATAGTATCTTTTGCAGCAACTTTTGATAAAACAGGCGCATCTCCACCAGATAATACCACTTGTGTTTCGTCTTTTTTACAAGCCCATAGTAAAGCAGATGCTACTGCTAAAATGGATAATTTATTAAATATTGATTTCATAAAATAGTAGTTTAATTATTAGATTAGTACCCTGTATTTTGAACTAAGTTTGGATTTGCATTAATATCTGCAGATGGAATTGGGAATAAAGCTCTCCAAGTCTCTACTGATTGACCATTAATAGTATTTCCTTTCCATGGCCATAAATAAGTTCCAGATGTAAATAATCCGAAACGAATTAAGTCGGTACGACGATGACCTTCCCAATACAATTCACGAGCTCTTTCGTCGATGATATAATTTAAATCGTAAGAAGCTAAGCTAGCCGTAATTCCAGCTCTTGTTCTTAATGCTGCTAATTTGTTTAATGCCAATGTTGCATCTCCAGCACCACCACGTTTTACCGCTTCTGCATAAATTAAATATGCTTCAGCCAAACGGAAGATAGGGAAATCGGTATCTACAAAAGTTAAGTTAGAACCTGTAGCACCAGTAGAAGTTACATTTTTGTATTTTCCAACTGCATATCCGTTTGTAAACTCCCCAATATCTGCAATTGCTTTTGTTTGACCTGCAGTATGGAAGATACCACGTTTGTCTGCTGTATCGGTAAATTTATCAACTAATCCAGCCGTTGTTCTTAAGCCGCCCCATCCGCCATCAACACCGTATGCTGCTGCGCTCATAGAACCACCTACAGCTGCATGAACCAAGAACGTAGTGCCACCATAAGTACGGGTGTTATTACCATCAAAGTTAACAGCAAAGATAATTTCGTTTGATTTGTGGTTATCTGCTAAGAATAAATTAGCGTATTTAGTTTCTAAAGTATATCCAGTAACATCCATTACTTTTTTAGCAAAGGTAGCTGCTTCTGTATTTTTTGCAGTGCCGGTATAAACTTGTGCATTCAAATACAAATTCGCTAAGAGCATCCAAACCGCTGCTTTGTCGGCACGGCCATATTCGTTTGTTTTTGGATCTTTAAGTGTGTTTTCAATCGCTAACAATTCTCCTTCGATGTAAGCAAATAAAGTAGCACGATCTGTTTGTTTTGGTAAAGTAGCACCTACTTTATCATTTTCTGTAACGAACGGAACGTTACCAAACATATCTAATGCATGCCAATAACTTAAGGCACGGCAGAAGCGAGCTTCATCTCTATACATTTTAGCTAAATCAGCATTAGCACCGGTAATGCTACGAGCAGCTAATTTATCGTCTTGAGTTTCGCGAATAAACTCGTTACACAATACGATTTGATAAAAGATACGATTATACATAGCTGCAACGAACTCATTAGTAGAAGTCCATTTCATCCAATGGTAATCTTTAATGGTACCATCATTCCAACCAATAACAGCTTCGTCAGTTGTTAATTCTTGCGCTTTGAAGTATTGACGGATATAAGAAGAGAATCCTTCGTCGATACCAGCGATATCTGGTTTTCCCGCAGGTCCTTCTTGACCACTCACCGCATAACCTGCATAAATTTTTGCAAGAATTGGTTTGTAGTTTGCAAAATCAGCGTACACGGTAGCTGAAGTAATAGCATTTACAGGAGAAGTATTTAAATCTCTAGTACAACTTGCAAGCATACCTGCTCCAAGTGCTAAAATCGTTAAACTTTTAAATAATATATTTTTCATACGTTTCTTTTTTATAGTTTATTAAAACTGAAGATTAGCACCCAAAGAGAAGATTCTTGGACGAGGATATTTATTGTTATCAATACCACTTGAAACTTCAGGGTCAATACCAGAATATTTAGTAATTACGAAAGCATTTTGAACAATTGCCGACAAGCGTAAGCTTGCTTTTTTATTGAAGATGCTTCCTACATTATAACCTAAATTGATATTATCCATTCTTAAGAAAGAACCATTCTCAATATAGTAGTTAGACCAATATTGTGGTGCTTGGAAGTTCGTTGTTAATACACTACTATGTACGTTGTTTAAGTAACCTGCAGAGTTATAGATATTTTGCATAGTACCTAAGTTAGACGCATTGTTATTATAGATGTATTGACCCATATTCGCTCTTAAAGTCATGTTTAATGTCCATTTATTATAACGGATATTATTAGTGAAACCTAAGATCTGAGTTGGTTCAGAAGATTTAAATAAAGACTTGTCTTTAGCATCTACTACACCATCGCCGTTTTTATCTACATATACACCTTCAATTGGTTTGCCAGAAGCATCATAAACTTGTTGGTAAGTATAGAAAGAGTTGATAGCGTTACCTACAGAATTTAACTGAATAGTATTACCTACACCACCAGCAATGCCACCACCTGCTACACCAAGATAGTTGCTATCTTGTACTTGCAATAATTTAGTAATGGTGTTTTTGTTTTGTGCAAAGGTTATACCAAAATCCCAAGTGAAGTTTGGTTTGTCGATGATTTGAGCATTCAACATGATCTCAAAACCTTTATTTTCCATATTACCTACATTAGACCACATGAAGTTGGTAAGATTGGTACCTGCAGCTAAAGGAATATAGTTGATTAAGTTTTCTGTTTTTTTGTTGTAGATATCTACACTACCATTAATCCGGTTGTTTGCAAAGCCGAAATCGATACCCACATTTTGAGTAGTTTGCGTTTCCCATTTGATATCTGCATTATATCCTTCTGGACGAAGAGTATTAATAAAGGTATTACCAAATTGATAAGCAGCTGAACTAGCACCTGGAGTGTATTTTGCTAAATAGATGAAATCAACTGGTAATGAAGGATTACCTGTTTGACCCCAACCTAAACGCACTTTTAAGTTAGAAATTGTATTGCTATTTTTCAAGAAACTTTCTTCACTAATTCTCCATGCCACAGCAGCAGATGGGAATAATGCCCAACGATTTGCTTCTGGCATTTTAGAAGATCCATCACGACGCATGGTTGCAGTCAGTAAGTATTTTCCTTTGATGTTTAAATTTAATCTTCCAAAATAAGATTGAATATTAGGGAAGCTAGGTGTAACTAATCCACCTGTATTTGGAATTAAAACACCTTTTGCACTGTAAGATGGATTGTTTGAAGTTTGGCTAAAGAAATCTTGCCAAGAATAACCAGCCGTTACATTTAAATTAGAACTACCGAAATCTTTTACATAATTTAAATAGAAGTCGAACAATTTATTTCTGCTAGTACCTTCATATTTTGAAGAATAACCACCCGTAGTATAGTTAGTTGCTGCTGAAGCTGGAATAAATACAGATCCATTGCTAGATTGGTTATCATAAGCAACATTCATAACCATTCTTAAAGCTGGTAAGAAATGTGTTTTATAATCCAACATGATATTACCCATTGTTCTATAGGTATTGCTTAAATCATTTTTCAAATTTAATAAACCTACTGGGTTTCTTGGAGCAATAGGAATTGGATTGCCACTTTGGTTTAACCACTCGTAATATCCACCCCATGTACCGCCATAACTATTAATTGGTTTTGTAGGGTCAAAAGTAACTGCAGAACCAATAGCACCTTCGTTAGCAAATTGTGTTCCTGTTGCAGAAGCTTTAAAGTTTACATCAACTTTTAAGTGATTATCCCAAAACATTGGAGTAACATTAAATGCTACAGATGTTCTGTTTAAGCTACCTGTTTTTAAAATACCTTGTTGACTTAAATTTCCTAATGAAAAACGATAAGGATATAAAGTTTTACCACCCGTAATGCTTAAGTTGTTATCCGTAGCTAAAGCTGTTCTAAACACTTGGTTTTGCCAATTTGTATTATTAACGGTATCTAATAATTTAATCCAATTTTGGTTGCCGCTACTTTTTACTAATGCTTTAAAGTCATTAGCTTTCAACATATCCAATTGTTTTGGATTGTATGATAAAGAGGTAACAGAACTGAAAGTAACTTGTACATTTTCAGAATTTTTTCCTCTTTTAGTTGTGATGATGATTACACCATTTGCAGCACGCACCCCGTAGATAGCCGTTGCTGATGCATCTTTCAACACATCAATAGACTCAATATCATTTGGATTAATCATGCTTAATGGATTTGCAGAACCTGCAACGCCCATATCGGTAACCGGCGTTCCATCAATTACGATGAGTGGATCGTTAGAACCCGCAATACTCGCATTACCACGAATGCGGATACGGCTTCCAGCCCCAGGAGCACCACCTTCTGTAGTGATTTGTGCACCAGCAACTTTACCATTAATTAATTGCTCTGCAGATGTTACATTACCTTGCAAAAAGTCTTTTGATTTGATAGAAATCACAGAACCTGTTAAATCTTTTTTCTTAACTGTTCCATAACCTACTACGACTACATCATTCAATGCTTTTACTTTAGCAGATGAAGTATCGGTTGTATTTTGCGCAAATGTTGGACTCATTAGAGACAACATTAACATCATACAAAATGAAATTTTGATTAATTGTTTAACCATAAAAAAGTTGATTTTGGTTTAATTTTGCTTACAAGATATAAATTATTTTAACACAAAGTTAATATTTATTTATTTTTTTATGTTTTTAATACAAATTTTTTAAAGCCTACTCTATTACAATTGGGTGCCAATAGGACTGATCTTTGAATTGTAATTTTACTGTATAAAAGCCCGATTTTTGACCTAAATTGTTGATTTTTATAGAGTTAAATCCTTTTTCAACCCTTCCAATATATAAATTTTTTACATGTATTCCTAGGTTATTAAATAAATCTATTTTAACGTGGTTAGATGCTGATTCAAAATCTATCGTGCAATCGTCTTTGCTAGGATTTGGGTAAACGCTCAAACCAATAGCATCATTCTTATTTAAAGCCTCCACGTTTGTAGTTACCACACCGGCAGAAAGCGTGTCGTTGATAAATACTTTATAAGCTCCCGGCGTTAACGTAAAATTCTGTGCGTTTGTAGTTACTTGAAGGCTATCCCCTGTCAAATAATTTTTCCATTTGCCTAAACTAGGAAAATCGATACTCGTATTTAGCGTATTTGCATCAAAATTTGCCAAAACCACTACATTTAAGTCGCTATGGGTTAACACTAATTTTTTTACAAATACACTAGATAGGTCTGTGCCATTACCAACCGTTAAATTACTAAAAACAGCTGGTTTGTATGCTCTTAATTTAGACAAAGAACTAACAATTTCTTTCAATCTTCTACGATAGGTATTTTGTAAATAATCCCAACGGATAGGCTTAGGATCTAATCTGCAATTATTATTAACCGTTCCATTCACACAAGTATTAATAGAGTAATCATAACCCAGCTCACCAAATTGCCAATACATTTTAGGGCCCGGCACTAATAACATTAAGGCATTTAAAGCTTCATTGCGTTGCAAACCCGTTTGAAGATCTTTAACGTCATAGTTGGAAGTAGTCAATCCGTAATTTATATTCTTATACATTAAACGTTCTTCATCATGGCTCTCTGCATAACTTATCAAGCCCAATTTTGTATGCCCTTTAAAAGGAGCATACGCTCTCGACAAAGAACTACTATTTACATAGCCCATGGTGTTTTGATTGGATTCATAATTTAAATTGCTCCATAATAACATTCCATAATTTGATAATTCAATCTCTTCTTGGTCGCCACCAAAATGCTCTAAAATACAATACGAACCGGGAGCCACCGCTTGCATAGAATCGTAGTAATTTTTCCAAATAGCGATGCGCGATGCATCGTAATTGCCCCATGCTCCTACATTGCTTCCACTATTAACTTGGGTAAAACCTTTAGATAAATCCCAGCGGAAACCATCTACTTTATATACGCTAAGCCAATGACGTATAAAACGATATACATGGTATTTGGTAGCTGCCGATTCATGATTAAAATCGTTGAAAACATTATAAGGATGTGTGGCAGTTTGATTTAACCAAGGATTGTTAATAGCTGGCTGACTATTAGCTCCATCCCAATATAATTGCGCTAAAGGACTATTACCCGTAACATGATTTAGAGCAATATCAAGTATCACTGCAATACCTTTTTTATGTGCTTCATCGATAAATTCTTGCAGCTTTTGTTTGGTACCATAATATTTATCGGGCGCAAAATAAAAACATGGATTATAACCCCAACTTTCATTACCATCAAACTCAAAAATGGGCATTAACTCAATCGCATTAACGCCTAAATTTTTAAAATAAGATAGGGTATCTATTAGCGATTGATAATTTTTGAAATTGGTAAAATCTCTAATCAATAATTCATAGATTATTAAATTTTCTTTGGCTGGTCGTTGATAGCTAGAAGCAGTA
This sequence comes from uncultured Bacteroidota bacterium, assembly GCA_903912405.1. Lineage (GTDB taxonomy): Bacteria > Bacteroidota > Bacteroidia > Chitinophagales > Chitinophagaceae > CAIWHF01. The sequence continues at coordinate 7,572 of CAIWHF010000217.1, forward strand.
AATGTAAAAGATGGTGCTGCTGTTTGAAACACACCTACCATACCCGTTGTTTTTCCAACTGGATAAGCTGGTAGGTTGGGATAGGTAACCGGCGATATATACGTATCATTATTAGGATCTAATAGTAATTCGGAATACGGATCCGCGATTTTTATTATACCATCTACCACATATTGAAAATTATATTTTACACCCGGAATTAAACCAGTAATTCTCGTCCAAAAACGATTGCCATCTGGTGTTTTCTTCATTTGCGACTGGCAGTTAGCTATATAATTATTAAAACTGCCTAATACTAGAACATTCGACTTGTTGGGTGCGTATAAAACTAAAGTCACCGATGTGTCGCCTGGTTCATAATTGATACCATCTTTTAAACCTACAGGCAAAGCAGCTGTTACAGTGGGTGGCTGCACAAAGAAATTAATGGTATCTCTTACCGTTGTGGTAGTAGTAGTTAATTCTGCAATTAATTGATTAGAACACGATTGAACAATTGACGGTGCATTGGAAATACTATTCACATTGGTAGCTGTTGCAATTGCAGTACCATTCAATAATAACTTCATCGTACCTGCCGTAGAAGCAACTGCTTCTATGGGTAAGCTCTGACCAATGGCAACAGAAATTGGTTCCAAGAAAGGATAATAACGAGGTTCTGAAAGTGGTTTGTTGAAACGCACATAACTACCTGATGCCGCATATACCGGCACATACATATCACTGTTATCGGTATTGGCTTGTTTTAAAGCGCCATTTCCACTTCTAAATAAAATGGCAATTTTTAAAATGGTCTCTGTAGGGTCTACCATTCCAAAAAAAGCACGCAAGTTGCCAGGTAAGGTATATTTCCATTTATTACCCCCCAAAGGAGTGCACAACGCACTCATAGCAGTGCTTGCCCAAGTCGTTTGCACATACTTCCAGTTGCTAGGACCCGTACTTTGATTAGTAATAACACCAATATGTACATATACATCGTTGGCATATGAAAACAAACCCTGATTGCCTTTGTTGGCATCTACGGTTATAACTACATCACTCGGATTATTATCGGTAATAAATTGTGGAGACCAACTCAACAAGCCATCTGATTGCGCAAAAAGCGATGGTAGGCCAATAAAAAAAAAGTAGGCAACTAATAAAATACGATTCATAAAATGAGGAGTAAGAATAATAAAGCAAGTTACTATATTATTAAATTAGATGCAAAATCATTAATTTGCAAGCATCCTACAACCTACATAAATACATAGACCCAATGAAAAAAATTTTTATTTTGCTTGCAAGTTTACTATCTGTTCAGGCAATAGCTCAAGACTTGCATATACAAGCGCCCAATGGCCAAATAAGCCTCAACGTCCATGTCAAAAATGGTAGCGCCACATATGATCTTAGCTATAAAAACAAAAGCGTTTTAGAACCTTCGCAATTAGGTTTTCAGTTGCAAGAACAGGGTTTATTGCAAAATAATTGGTCGCTAGTAAAAGTTGATAGCGCCGAAGTAAATGATAGTTGGGCACCAGTTTGGGGCGAACAAAAGACGATTAAAAATCACTATAAAGAATTGGCTGTTCTCTTAAAACAAAATAGCGCTAATCCCATTTCACTTCGTATAGTGTTTAGAGTGTTTAACGATGGTATTGGTTTTAGATACGAATTCCCGGAACAAGAATTTTTACAACATTTTGTAGTTAGTGATGAATTAACATCCTTCAACTTTACCAACAACCACAAAGTGTGGTGGATTCCAGGCGATTTCGACACCAATGAATATGCTTATTATACTTCTAACATTACCGATGTAGCCACATTAGGTAAAAAGAAAGATGGAAAAATATTTACCGCTACACCAATTCAAGGTGCATTTGTGCAAACGCCTTTGATGATGAAAACGGCTGATGGTATTTATATCAACGTGCACGAAGCAGCACTGGTAAATTATCCAGCAATGGATTTAAAATTTGACACGCAAACATTTGAAGCCGTTGCTACCATTGCTCCAGATGCCGTTGGTAACAAAGCGTATATGCATGCTCCGTGCCATACGCCATGGAGAACAGTAGTGATCAGTGATGACGCAAGAGATGTGCTAGCTTCTAAACTCATTTTAAATTTGAACGAACCTAGTAAAATTGCAAATCCAAGTTTTATAAAGCCAATGAAGTATGTGGGCATTTGGTTAGAAATGCATTTAGGTATTTCTACTTGGGATTATGCAGGTAAGCAAGTAGCCTCTGATGCGGAATCAGATGGGAAAACTCGTGCGAAAACAAAACATGGCGCTACTACAGAAAACATGGTAAAATATATCGACTTTGCAGCAAAAAATGGTTTTGGTGGTGTACTAGCAGAAGGTTGGAATACCGGATGGGAAGATTGGTTTGGCAAATGGAAAGAAGATGTGTTTGATTTTGTGACTCCTTATCCTGATTTTGATTTACCCTATTTAAGTCAGTATGCAAAAAATAAAGGCGTCGGTATCATTACGCATCACGAAACGAGTGGTAGCGTTACCAACTACGAACGTTGGATGGATACCGCATACCGTCAAATGGTGAAGTATGGTAGTCCTGCTTTGAAATCTGGTTATGTAGGTAGAATTATTCCGCGTGGCGAATACCACGATGGACAATGGATGATCAACCATTATTTACGTGCCATAAAAAAAGCAGCTGATTATAATATTATGCTTGTAGCACACGAGCCTGTTCGACCAACAGGTTTGCATAGAACCTATCCAAATTTTATGGCGGCTGAAGCTGCACGTGGACAAGAATTTAATTTTTGGAGCGAAGGTAATATGCCAGAGCATGAAACTATTTTACCCTTCACGCGCTTGATGGGTGGACCAATGGATTATACTCCAGGTATTTTTAAAATAAAGAAAAGCTATTATATTCCAGGTGCTAAAGAACAAGTACACACTACCCTCACCAAACAATTGGCTTTATATATAACCCTTTACAGTCCTATACAAATGGCAACCGATTTGCCGGAAAATTATGAAGCACGACCAGATGCTTTTCAATTCATCAAAGATGTAGCTGTAGATTGGGATGATACAAAAATCCTGCATGCAGAACCAGGTGATTATATCACAATTGCAAGAAAAGCAAAAGGCACTAACAATTGGTTTGTAGGTAGCATCACAGATGAAAATGCTCGGGAATTAGTAATGGATTGCAGCTTCTTAGATGCTGGAAAAAAATATGCAGCTACTATTTATAAAGATGCAGAAAATGCAAGTTGGGATAATAACCCAGAAGCCTACAAAATAGAAAAAATAACACTAACTAATAAGAGTAAAGTTAAATTGAAATTGGCACGCGGCGGCGGAACAGCGATAAGTATTTTTGAAATAAAATAAAAATAAAAAGCGACTCTTAGAGTCGCTTTTTTATTTTTCAAAAATCCCATATACACTGCTGCCGCTGCCGCTCATAGAAGCATATAAGGCACCTTGATCGTAAAGTGCTTGCTTAGCC
>CAIWHF010000218.1 GCA_903912405.1 uncultured Bacteroidota bacterium
AAAAAAGCAACCGCTCCCAAAGCAGCTCCAGCAGCAGCAGCAGCACCTGTAGAAGAAATACCAGCTTTTGAAAACGAAGCAATGGAAGCTAATGATGCTCCAGAAGCAAGTGCTGAATAATAAAATTCAATTTACTTTTAATGAAAAATCACCCAAATATTTGGGTGATTTTTTTTTGCTAATTTGTTCCATATTATTTACTTAATTTGTATCTTTCGGAATAATTTTATTTTTATTTATCACGCACTTTACTATGAAAAAATATACCTACTTAGTAGCTTTTTTACTTGTTGCAGTTTTTCTTTCAAGTACTGCAGATGCGCAGTATACCGTAAGAGAGTACTTCGCAAGCGTAGCGCGTTCTAACGAGCTTTTCCGCCCATTGCAGCGCATAGAGTTAGGTTATGGTTTTTACAATATGAATACGGCTAATTTTCAATTTGATTATAATAAAACGGATGTTAATAATCAATTGATTGATACGTATTATGTAGCAACCATGAAGCCTACTGCGGCTATGAGTGCTTCTTTTGGTTTGCATTTTCCTATTGCAATGTTGCGCAATAGAGGAGTAGTAGCCATTGCTACTACATTTGCCTACAACAAAATGGATTACGAAACAGATAAATTCTATCTAACTACTAGTAATTATCTTACGTATAAATTTGCAACTACACAAATGGCTGCTCGTTTAGGCGTAGATTTAATGGTGGGCAATCATGGCGTTTTAGATAAGTCAAAACCTACTTGTTACACTATAGGCTTAGGTTTAGCGCCTACACAATTTAATATGACACCAAGCATAATAGGTACAGATGGTAAAACAACTACTGGAGATGCGGTTTCAAAAATGAAAATGCAGCCCTATATTAAAGCTGAAATAGGCTTTATGGCTGGATTGTGCTTTAAATTGAGAGCAACGTATTCTTTTGGTCGTGCTGACTTAATGCGTGTTACCACACCGAGCGCTGTGCCTGCTAGCTATCCATTAGCTACTACCTTTCAAATGCGTTCTAATCTAGAATTATCTTTTATCATTATGCCATTATCTCCAGCTTGGAGAAAATCACGTTGGTACTAAACATAACATATTTAACAAGCAACATTTAAGTCAACCCTTTTCATGAAAAAAATAATTTTAAGTTTACTTGCTGCAGTGGCAATGCCTGCTGCATTTGCTCAATTTAAATGCGCTACCGATGAGGTAAACAATGCACGCATCAAACAATATCCTCAGATACAAGTGGACATGGATCAATTCAATGCAGCGTTTGATGTGTATATGAAAGCAATGGCTAAAAGCAATTTAGCAAAGACTACAGCTTTTGGAGATACGATGCATATTCCCTTGGTTTTTCATATGGTACATAATTATGGTTCAGAATACGTTGCAGATACCATCGTTTATCAAACAGTGGCACAAATGAATTTGATGTATAATTCGTTGCAGCCTGATACAATTGATGTAATTACGCCATTTAAAAAATATTTAGGCAAAGGAAATATCTTATTTCACTTAGCCCAAAAAGATCCAAACGGCAATCCAAGCAATGGTATTACCCGTCGTATAAGTAACTTATTTAATCAAGGTACCGACCAAGCAAAAATTGATGGATGGCCTAATAACAAATATATGAACATATGGGTGGTCAATACTTTTGATGCTTCTCATAATGGTGCAGCAGCGTATGCCTATACTCCGCAATCGGCTAATGGTATTCCTTATTATGATGGTGTTATTTCCTTAGCAAGTTATTTAAATACGGATAACACAATTTCGCATGAAGTAGGGCATAGCCTTAATCTTTCGCATGTTTGGGGCAATACTAATAATGCTGGTGTTGGTTGTGGCGATGATAACGTAGATGATACACCACCAACAAAAGGGCATAATCCAGTGGGTTGTGTACCTGCGGCTTTGTTTGATGTTACGTGTGCTACCAATTATATTAGAAACGGCATTGATTATCCAGATACTGTGAATGCTCAAAATGTAATGGATTATACGTATTGCTCTAAAATGTTTACACAGTTGCAAATGGCACGTTGCAGAACCGCTTTAAGTGCTGCAACAGCAGGTAGAAATAATTTATGGAGTGCGGCTAATTTAAGTGCTACTGGTATTTTAAATACACCTACTGATCTTACGCCTATTGCAGATTTTTCAGCGAGCAAATTGTGGAGTGTGTTAGGAGCGGTTTTGCCAATTGCTATCACCTTTAAAAATCAATCGTGGAGAGATACTATTAGTAGTTTGCAATGGTCATTCTCCAATGCTCCGTCAATAAGTACGGCTACGAATTCAAGTGTAGCTAATTTGTTTAATGCACCAGGATGGGTTAGTGCAAAACTTGTTGCAACATCTAATGCAGGTAAAGATAGCATTACCAAAAATCATTATGTCTATATTGCCGATACCGCTGCTATCGTTCCTGGCAATTACGTGCAGAAATTTAATAGCGCAGATACCAATTACTTTCCTTGCATTAACTATTTTGAAAATAGTTTTAAATGGGAATATGTAAACAGTGTTGGCTATGACGATAATAGTTGTATCCGTTATAATAATTTTGATACCAGAACTGGAAATGCGGCGAAAGCAGGTAAGCCAGAATTTGATTATGACGATTTCTTTACACCTGGATTTGATTTTACCAATGTGCCTTCCTCTGCACCGCTTACTATGAGTTTTTATGCTACTGGCGCATACAGAAGCACTACACAAACGGATGTATTAGATATTTATGCTACAAAAAATTGGGGAATAACCTGGACTAAACTACCTGCGGGTTCTTTAACCAATAATAGTTTAGGTAATACAGGGATAAAAACAACGGCCTATACTCCAGTAGGCGCTGCACAATGGCAATTGCAAAGCTTCGATTTAAGTAGTTATAAAGGTAGTAATCATGTGTATTTCAAATTTAGATATACCCCTAGTGTAGATAATACAGATCTAGGTGCGGGAAATCATTTTTATTTAGATAATTTACAAATTACGCAATTCCCATTGGGCATTGATGCGTCTCAATTAAAAGGACAACAAGCAATAGTAGCTCCAAATCCTGCAAGCCAAACAGCCTTCGTTACTTTAGTTGGATTAAATAACGAAACCGTTCACATACAACTAGTAGATATTACGGGCAGTGTAGTTGCTTCTTTACAAGTACCTGTTCAAGAAGATCGAAAAGTAGTAGCAATACCTGTTGCTCATTTAGCAAAAGGAATGTACATGGTTCGTGTGCAATCTAGTACCTTTAATCAAGCTGATAAATTAATCATTCAATAATATGCGTATTATTTTATTAGGGCTTATTAGTATCTCCTTGTTGATTTCGTGTGGTACGGCCCAGCCAAGCATGAAACAAAGTTCTGAGCTCGAGGAATCGAGTAGTAAAGGCCAAAGAGCTACCAAGAAAGTAGATAAGGCAGATGCCGAATTTTAGCATCTGAATCAAGCCTTTTTTTGCACTGCAGTGCAACATTTCATGTAATCCGATAAAATAGGTTTCCTGCATGTTTATAACCGTTAAGAAACATAGCAAGAAAAGTCTTCAAAAATTTAGTTTAAATTTGTAGTAATATTTTGCAAACATCCATTAGGGTGTTTGCATTTTTGCAATATGAATGGGAAATAAACTAAAACCAATGAAAAGAAAAAGCATCTACTTCTTCGCTGTCTTATCTTTATGCGCTCACTTTGCACATGCTCAAGCAAAGAAAAAAATCAATGTTTTATTTTTAGGCAACAGCTATACCTTCGTTAATAATTTACCACAATTAATAAAAGATGTGGCTGCAGCCAATGGAGATACGCTTTTGTTTGATAGCAATTGCATTGGCGGCTATACGTTCAATAATCACTTCAGTGATGCCACCAGTATTGCAAAAATAAAAGCGCAAGCTTGGAATTATGTTGTTTTACAAGCTCAAAGTCAAGAGCCCTCATTTTCACCTGCACAAGTAGCTGCTCAAACCTTACCCTTTGCAATTAGTTTAGATAGTTTGGTAAAACGAGCTAATGTCTGTGCGCAATCTGTTTATTTCGAAACCTGGGGTAGAAAAAATGGCGATGCGTCTAATTGCGCTGCTTATCCGCCTATATGCACCTATTCGGGCATGCAAGACCGCTTAAGGGCTTCTTACAAGTTATTTGCTGATACCACCCATACAATCATGTCGCCAGTAGGCGAAGCCTGGAGAAAGTCCATTGCCTCAAAACCTAGCTTAGAATTATATAGTACCGATGAAAGTCACCCCGTAATCGAAGGCTCCTACTTAGCAGCTTGTGTATTTTATGAAGTATTATTTCGTAAGAGTGTAGTAGGCAATACGTATACGGCTGGACTAACAGCAACGAATGTTGCTTTTCTGCAACAAATAGCCCACAGTGTAGTGAATGATAGCTTGTTGGTATGGAATATTGGGAAATATAACCCTTGTCCCACCGCCGGCATTCTAAATGAGGGATTGCATGCACCAATAACCATATATCCCAATCCCGCAAAAACGATTTTATATACCAATACTCATTTGCCATACAAAATCTATGATGTGCTAGGGAAAATGTGCATAGCAGGGGATAGAAGCGAAGTTATTCCCATAGAAACCTTGCAAAGTGGCATCTATTATCTTGAATTGATGGAAGCTAATACTAGCCAAAGATTCCAATTTATTAAAGAATAAGCACCAATAATGAATCAATTGAGCATTCCTGAGCAAATAGCCAACTATTTGGCAAGCTTAGCGCCCTCTAAAAGGGCAGAAATGCAGCTATTAGACCAACTGATAAGGAATACTATGCCGGGAGCTCAGCTTTGGTTTTTAGATGGTAAAGATGGCAACGGTAAAGTAGTCGCCAATCCTAATATTGGCTATGGCGAACTCCAAGTAAAAAATAAGAGCGGAATGGGTAAGGATTTTTACCAAATAGGCCTCAGTGCCAATACGACGGGTATATCGATGTATGTCATGGGCCTTTCCGATAAAAACTACCTTTCCAACAACTATGCCGAGCGAATAGGTAAGGCTAGTGTTACAAGTTATTGTATCAAGTTTAAGGCATTATCAGCAATTGATCTAGCTGTTTTGGAAGAGCTGATCAAAAATGTGCTCAAACAAACGGGCAATTAGCCAGCTCCCAAGCATTACTTCCATCCTCGTACTTTCCATCCTTTTTTGTAAAATCCATTGCAAGCTCAGGACAATAAGCTAATGGGCTGAGGAAGGTGATTTGCATTATTTGAAAAAGTGCTACCCATGTTAGTCCTAACCCATAGCACCTAACCGTTAACCCCTAACATCAACCTAAACCTTAACCTCATCTTTTCAACTTCCTCAAATCAATCCAAAGAGCAGGGGAGCGGCTGGCATTTTTCTGCTCCTTTCAGTTTTAGTCAAATGCCAATAGATAGGTCCAAAAACCACTATCTAAAGTGAAGCTTTAAGTCGAATTTATACAAGGAGGGTACAAGAGAAGGCTGAAGATTTCCAATATTTTAAAAATTATACCCTTATCGAAAG
>CAIWHF010000219.1 GCA_903912405.1 uncultured Bacteroidota bacterium
ATTCAAGCCCATATCCAAAACGCGCTGCATTTGTAGAACACTATCCTTTCTAGATTTCTCATTTTTTCGATCGACCAATATAGAGCCCGATTTGTAAACCAATCCAAAAATCGGAATTTTTGATAATTCAATTTTAGCCAGCGTTTTATTGGCAAAGGGTATAAAAGGAGTAGAGATTGGCGGATCGGCAAGGGAATTATGATTACAGATAATTACATAATTTTCATTTTTACGAAAGTGTTGTTTGCCTCTTACGACAACGCGACAAAAAACAAGCGGCATATATACCTGCATCCAGGTTTTAAATACAGGATGAAGAATTAAGGATCGCTTAGGCTCACTTACCCAATAAAAAAGTAGTGTAATGAAAAAGACAATGCACAATGTAAGCGCAAATACACTTAATGCATATACAAAATAGATATGACCTAAAATTCGTTTCATAAGTTAATCGTTATTTAAACCAATCTATTGCAGCATATTGATTTTTGACAAGATGTAAATTAGTCAATTTAAATTGATTGCTTCCCAAAAATCCACGGTAGGCCGATAGTGGTGAGGGGTGTGGCGTTTTTATTACGAGATGTTTATGGTGATCGATGAGCCTTAATTTTGCTTGAGCCGAATTGCCCCATAATAGAAATACAAGTTGCTCTTTCTTATCCGATAGGTCTTGGATAACCTTATCGGTAAAATGTTCCCAACCCAAATCTTTATGAGAGAGCGCTTGATGAGGGGCAACAGAAAGATGGGCATTTAACAAGAGTACGCCTTGTTGCGCCCAATTACTTAAATCACCATCGGTTCTTTTTTGACCGTATTCGAGTTCCAATTCTTTAAAAATATTCTGTAGCGATGGAGGTAATTTAAACAAATGGGGAACCGAAAAAGCTAATCCTTGTGCCTGGGCTACATCATGATAAGGATCTTGCCCCAAAATCACCACTTTGCAATTGGAAAAAGTACACAACTCAAATGCTTTAAACAAGGCTTCTTTTGCAGGAAAGAATGGGTGCTTGTTTAAGTATGTATTCAAGGCAATAAGATAGTCTTTTGAAAATTCGTCTTTCAAAAGAGCTAACCAATCGTTATTGGGAAAATAGCGTATCACTTAATTTGGATATCAAATAAGGGTTGATCGGCTATCAATCCTTGAAGCTGATCGCCAATAGCCACAGGGCCTACACCAGCAGGCGTGCCCGTAAATAGTAAATCACCAGTATGGAGCGTAAAGTATTGAGAAACATACGCAATAAGCGTATCAAAAGAAAACAGCATATCCTTGCTATCACCCACTTGTACTTGTTCGCCGTTTTTGAGTAAGGAGAAATGTATGGGTTTGTCCTGCTCGGGTAGGGGAATGAAATTGCCTACAATAGCCGATCCATCAAAGGCTTTAGCAATCTCCCAAGGGAGCCCTTTTTCTTTTTGCTGTAGTTGCAAATCACGAGCTGTAAAATCTATACCTACCGTAATTTGTTGGTAGTAATTTTTGGCAAATTTCTCTTTTATATGTTTGCCATTTTTACATATTTTCAATACCAATTCGCATTCGTAATGCAAATCTTTAGTAAATTCTGGATAATAGAAAGTAGCACCTTGCAGTAAAGATGATTTAGGTTTCATAAATACCACAGGCGTAGCCGATACCGCATTATTTAATTCTTTTGCATGTTCGGCATAATTTCTACCAATACAGATTATCTTCATAAAAAATTTGAATATGCGTGTAAAATTAAAGTTTCCCAATGAAAAACCCTGCATTATTTACCCCTTATTCGTACGAATTACAGATTTGAATTATGGTAAGCATGTAGGCAATGATACCATCTTGCGCTATGCCCACGAGGCTAGAATGCACTTTTTGGCTACCCACGGCATGAGTGAATTAGCGGCAGGAGGCACGAGTTTGATTATGGCCGATGCGCAAATTGCCTTTAAAAACGAGGCTTTTTATTGCGATGCCTTGCAGATACACGTATTTATTGATGAGCTAAGCGAACGCTCCTTTAGTTTATTGTATCGGATTATAAAACAAGATCAGGAAACAGCAATAGATATAGCACATGTAAAAACAGGCATGGTTTGCTTTGACTATACTGCCCGAAAAACCGTAACAATGGGTGCAGACTTAAAAAACTTATTGCTAAGTTTTAAAAATTAAAAATTTGTTTTACCTTTGCACACTCTTGGCGAGGTAGCTCAGTTGGTTAGAGCACAGGATTCATAACCCTGAGGTCACGAGTTCAACTCTCGTTCTCGCTACACGCTTTAAATGCCTCCTTTGGGGGCATTTTTAATTTTATATCAGACATTAAAAAAGGGCTTTTTAAAAGCCCTTTTCATTTAATTTCCTAAATATGTTTTTAGCAAGTTGCAACGGCTTGCTGTTTTAAGCTTCGTTATCGCCTTGTCTTTAATTTGACGAACGCGCTCACGGGTCAAACTAAATTTCTCTCCAATATCTTCTAAACTCATAGGGTGCTCTACGCCAATACCAAAGTATAATTTAATAACATCGCGCTGACGCTCGGTTAGGGTACTCAAAGACCGGTCTATTTCCATTCGTAACGAATCGTCGTGTGCTAAAACCGAATCAGCGATATCCGCATTAGGGTTCGACAATACATCTAATAAGCTATTATCTTCGCTATCCATAAAAGGTGCATCTACCGATACGTGGCGAGCAGCAACCCCCAAGGTAGTTTCTACTTCTTCAATACCTATTTCTAATATTTCGGCTAATTCTTCCGTAGAAGGTTCGCGCTCAAATTCTTGTTCCAGTTGGGAATACGCTTTACTTATTTTATTAGATAAACCTACTTTATTTAAAGGTAAACGCACAATTCTTGATTGCTCTGCTAAAGCTTGTAAAATAGACTGACGGATCCACCAAACGGCATAAGAAATGAATTTGAAACCTCTTGTTTCATCAAAGCGTTGAGCCGCTTTAATTAAGCCTAAATTTCCTTCATTAATTAAATCGGATAGGGATAAACCTTGATTTTGATATTGCTTAGCAACAGAAACCACAAAACGTAAATTAGCTTTAGTCAATTTTTCGAGGGCCTTTTGATCGCCTTCTTTAATTTTTATAGCTAATTGTACTTCTTCTTCTGGCGTAATCAAATCTACTTTACCAATTTCTTGCAAATACTTCTCTAAAGACTGACTCTCTCTATTCGTAATTGATTTTGTAATTTTGAGTTGACGCATCGACATAATCTAGACAATATATTTATTTGGTGAATAAATTAAATTTACAAAGGAGGCAAATCTAATGGTTTTAAACTTTTTTAACAAAAATTTTTTTATTGCTATAAATAGCTTATATGGCTATTAAATTCAGTAAATTAAACCTTATTGTTAAAGAGTATGTTCACTAGTAATTGACAAATCTGGCTAAATTTACTTGCTTTTTGCAAATAATAGCACAATTAATTTTGTTTTATTAATTCTTTTTATTTTATTGCAGCGTTATTGTAAATTATAGTATAACAACAAGAAAATGGCTAAAAAGAAACTAATATACTCTCTCGAATTCCCTATACGATGCTCTCCATCTATCTTATTTGAATTCTTATCTACTCCTTCTGGCTTACAAGAATGGTTTGCAGA
>CAIWHF010000220.1 GCA_903912405.1 uncultured Bacteroidota bacterium
GATTACTAATTTCATATATAAATAAAATAGGCTCGCATAGCGAGCCTTTTTTATTTACAAGAGCTTTTCATTATTTGCCACAAGCATTATATTCTTGCATAATGCGATTGACAACTTCATTATTAGCATTGCCACCAAACATACTTACTTTATAACCATCTTCTTTATCGCTGATTTTTTTAGAAAGTTCAGTACAATCTTTTACATATTCGCTCATTTTTTTTGCAAATGGAATAAAGGTTAAGTCTTGGCTATCGTGCGCTTTTTCCCAATCCTGAAATTGAACAAAATAAGCATGATCTAAGATGAATGGCGTATTTTGAAATTGCTTTTCTTTATTGATGTTTTGTTGACGTAAATAAAATAATTTGAATTTATCGTTAATGTCTGTGTTGACCATTTCCATAAACGATTTTTCTTTACCAATAGCTAAGCTTGATTCTTTAAATGTAACCGCATAGAATGTTTTGCCAGCTAATATAAAATGATGAATTAATTTACTTTTTACCAACTCTGGTTTCATTTTATCTGCAGGGTGAAATAAAATTTTAGTAGGTTCGTCTAGTGAAAAATGAATGACCCCAGTTTGTTGCGTATTATCTGCAAAAAAAACGGTTCCATTATCTTCTAAAAAATAATTTCCTTTTGAATCCATTTTGATGAGCTCATCGCTTGGACCTGCAAATTTCTTTAATTTGTCTAGTAATTTTGTTTGTGCATGCATTGCTGAAGTGCCTAATAACAATAGGGCTACTACCGATAGAGTGATTTTCTTTAGGTTCATGAATTAGTTGTTTTTTTTTGCAAGCTACTTAAATTTCAGTATATTTAATGCTATGAAAAATATATTATTACTTTTGATTTGTTTAGGATTATCAACCTTGAAAGCTCAAACCATACAGTTTAATAAAAAGGATGGTAGTTTTAAAAATGGAGACGTTCTAGTCGCTACATTGATGGATATTAAAATAAAAGGACAAGGCTATAAAAACTATGTTCTCTTATCTGCTTCTAACGACACCTTAGTGAAATATGAATTTGATAAAATGCCAGATATTTTGGGAGGTCAAGATCAACTTTTTTATCATGGGTATCTTGTCAAAGATAAAATTGAGTTTACTCGACCAATTTTCACAGGCATGCTCAATACCTTTAGAGAGGTAGGCGAAGAATTGTTGAATGCTCAGTTACTTGACCCCAGCGGCACTTGGAATGCAACAAACGCTTTAGCTTATGCAAAAGCAAAAAATGTAGATATTGTTGCGAATTGGAAACATAGTCAAGATTCTATTGCTAGTTTACTCAATACCAATACAGAATTAGTAGAACGAAATAAAAACAAAGCAATCACCGTAAATTATTTAGGCAAAATTGGTCAAGGTGATGTTGTAATTGGTTATTGGGAAAAATTGTCGGTTAAGAATGGCATAAGTGAAATGCTATTCTTATTCAGAAATATCAAAGGTCAAATTGTTGCGGCGAGTTGGGTAAATATATCTACTATACCTAATGCTTATATTTTTGTAAATGGAGAACGTAAAAAGGATGATGATAAAGCCTTTAGTTTTCCTTTTGGTGGCACTCCAGAGCCCTATGCTCAAGCTGTAGCTGCTCATTTAGTTCATCTTAAACTCCTTTAAAATCATTATGAAAACAAGATCACTTATCGTTGGGGTATTTCTTTTAGGTATCCCATCTATTGCTGCAGAAAAGAAACCGCTTGTAGCTACCCCAACAGTTGCAGATACTGCGGCTAAAGGCCCTTTTAAACCCTATGCTAAAGTAATAACAGATAAAGCTATTACCCAAAAAGGCTTATTTAAAGTACATAAAGTTGAAGACAAGTTTTATTTCGAAATTCCTGATAGTTTATTAGGAAGAGAAATGATGATGACGTCCAGATTTAGTAAGATAGCTGGTGGTGGTGGTGTATATGCTGGAGAAAAAGACAATGAGCAAACGGTAGTATTTGAAAAAGGTATCAACAAAAATATATTGTTGCGAGTAGTTACTGTATTAAGTGTAGCCGACTCTACAACAGATATTATTAAAGCAGTTAAAAACTCTAACCTAAATCCCATAGTTGCTAATTTTGAAATTAAAACAATAGCTAAGGATTCTAGCGCCAGTGTGATTGATGTTACTGACTTTTTCAAAGGCGACAATCTACCGGTATCACTAAGTGTAATGAATAAAAAACGATTGAATTTATCAGCGCAGTTAAGCGACAGAACCTATATTCATCATATATCAAGCTTTCCGCTCAATACTGAAATAAGAGTAGTAAGAACGTTCTCTTCAACTCCTTCTTTTGGTCCTTCCATGCCCAGCCCAATTCCTTCAACAACTTTGCCAGCGGCCTATGCTGCAGGAGCGGTAACCTTAGAAATGAATAACTCTTTTGTTTTGTTGCCGAAGGTGCCCATGAAAAAAAGATTGTTTGACGATAGAGTTGGTTTTTTTGCAGACGAGTTTTCTGTATTTACAGACGATCAGCAAAAGGTGGACAATCAAGTTTTTATTGTAAGATGGCGTTTAGAACCTAAATCCGAGGATGTAGAAAAATATAAGAAAGGAATTTTGGTAGCGCCCCAAAAACAAATTGTTTATTATATAGATCCTGCTACTCCAAAAAAATGGAGACCCTATTTAATGCAAGGGGTAAATGATTGGCAAGCTGCTTTTGAGCAAGCTGGATTTAAAAATGCGATTGTAGCTAAAGAGTGGCCAGAAAATGATTCTACTATGAATTTAGAAGATGCTCGTTATTCTGTAATGCGCTATTTGCCTTCTGACATTGCAAATGCATACGGACCAAATGTGCACGACCCAAGAAGTGGTGAAATCATTGAAAGTCATATTGGATGGTATCATAACGTAATGAAATTGGTTCATGATTGGTATATGATACAAGCTTCTAGTATAGATTCACAAGCAAGATCGATGGAGTTTAATGATGAATTAATGGGCCAATTAATTCGCTTTGTTTCCTCTCATGAAGTGGGTCATACTTTAGGTTTGCGCCATAATATGGGTAGTAGTAGTAAAACACCTGTTGAAAAATTACGCGATAAAAATTGGGTTGAAGCTAACGGACATACAGCGTCTATTATGGACTATGCGCGTTTTAATTATGTAGCACAACCAGAAGATCATATCAGTCAGAAAGGCATTTTCCCACGAATAGGATCTTATGATAAATGGGCTATTCAATGGGGGTATACTTATTTGCCTGTGGCAGATGAGCAAACCGACAAAAAAATAGTTAATAAATGGATCATTGACAGCTTAAAGGCTAATCCAAGATTGTGGTTTGGTACAGAAACTAATCCATTCGATCCTCGTTCGCAAACCGAAGATTTAAGTGATGATAATGTTGCGGCTAGTGAATACGGAATTAAAAACATGAAGCGCTTAGCTGCCAACTTAATCAGTTGGACTAAAGAAGAAGCAGGTCATTATGAAAATCTGCAAATTATGTATACTGCTATGCTGGGTCAATTTAATAGATACATGAATCATGTATTAAGAAATATTGGTGGAATTTATGAAACACCAAAGAGTGAAGAGCAAGCAGGAGATATTTATGAACCGACGCCTAAAGTAAAACAAGTAGCGGCTTTACAATTTTTAAATAAACAATTATTTACTACGCCTACATGGTTGCTTGATAAATCTATTCTCAATAAAATAACGATGCCTTTAGGCAACGAGAATGTGAATACCATTCAAATCAACGTTTTAAATAGTTTAATTGCACCTGCTCGATTAAATAGAATTGCTGCAACTGCTAACCGATTTAATTTAGCTGCTTCAGATTATTTATCGATTGATGAATTATTAAAAGAGGTATTAAAAACACTTACTGTAGAGATGAATACCCATGCTAGTGCAGATTTATACAGAAGAAATTTGCAAAGAGCATTTGTAGAAACATTGAGTAGTACTATTGATTTGAAAAGTCCTAATGCGGCTAGCGTCAAAAATACAGATGCCTTTACGTTTTCCAAAATTGCCTTACAGCGTTTTAGATCTCAAATACAAGCTAATATAGCTTTAACAACGGATGCTACTTCGAAATATCATTATCAAGATTTGTCAGATAAAATCAAACAAGCTTTAGATCCTAAATAGAAGGATTTGAACTTACATAAAAAGCCCCGATATATCGGGGCTTTTTATTTTAACTGTGTAAGATGTTTCTTGAAATAACTAGTTTTTGTATTTCACTGGTACCTTCACCAATGGTACATAATTTACTGTCGCGATAAAATTTCTCTACAGGAAAATCTTTGGTATATCCGTAGCCTCCAAAAATCTGAACGGCTTCAGTTGCAATTCTTACGCAAGCTTCCGATGCATAGTATTTTGCCATAGCAGATTCTTTAGTCATTTTTTCACCTCTGTTTTTCAAGTCAGATGCTTGATAAATCAATGCTTCAGATGCTTGAATTTGAGTAAACATGTCGGCAAGTTTAAATGCAATTGCTTGGAAATTTGCAATAGGCTGATCAAACTGCTCACGCTCTTTTGCATATTTTAATGCAGCTTCATAAGCGCCTTTGGAAATACCTAAAGAAAGTGCTGCAATTGATATTCTACCGCCATCTAGAACTTTCATAGCTTGTCTAAACCCATCACCAACAGCTCCAAGTCGTTGTGCATCAGAGATGCTACAATTATCAAATATCATTTCGGCGGTTTCAGACGCGCGCATGCCTAGTTTATTTTCTTTTTTACCCGCTAAAAATCCAGGTGTGCCTCTTTCAACAATAAAAGCAGTGCTGTTGCCGCTGGTTCTTGGATCGCCTGTGCGAGCTAATACCACCGCAACATCACCTGTAATGCCATGTGTAATCCAGTTTTTAGTGCCATTTAATATCCAGTCGTTGCCCTCTTTTGTAGCAACGCATCGCATATTGCTAGCATCACTACCGGTGTTGGCTTCCGTTAATCCCCATGCGCCTATCCATTCTGCACTAGCTAATTTAGGTAGGTATTTTTTCTTTTGTTCTTCACTGCCAAAATATAATATATGTCCTACACACAAAGAATTGTGTGCCGCTACAGACAGGCCAATAGAACTACATACTTTAGCAATTTCACTTACTACTGTTACATATTCAAAATAGCCTAAGCCAGAACCGCCATACGCTTCAGGTACCAATACGCCCATCAAACCCAATTCGCCTAATTTTTTAAATACTTCTATGGGGAAAATTTGTTGTTCATCCCATTCCATCATATGTGGGCGAATATGTTTATTCCCAAAATCGCGAATCATTTCAGCAATTTGAATTTGGGTATCGGTAGTATTAAAATTCATGAGTTATAATTGAATGTAGGGTGCAATTTTACGATATTTTTCTTCATTCATCAAAGGAACTTGTTTTAATTGTTCAATTTTATCAAATTTCTTGAAGCTGCTTCTTAATAAGATGATGTTTTTGGCCATTTTATCGCCGATATACGGATGCTTACTTAATTCCAATTCAGCTATAGTATTAATAGGTATTTTTTTCAAATAAACGGGGTTAAATACGCTCATAGCAACAATATAGGTATACAGGCTATCTTTTAGTTTGTAGGCCTCAAGGAGTTGTTCACTTTTGATATATCCCCCCAGCAAATTACGATAACTTATAAGCTTGTGGGCAATATAGGGCCCAATGCCATTTACCCTTGTAAGGGTAGCTGAATCTATACTGTTCCAATCTATTTGACGAATGGCTTGCGACTTACTTATTGTATTGTTTTCAAAAGTGCTCAGTTGAATGAACGCCTTTAATTGGTTATATTCTTGCTCCGATAAAGTCCAAACTTTAGCAAAATCTGCTGTTTTATAAAAATGACCTCCTTTTTTACGATAATTTAGAATCATTTTAATAGTCTTTTCTCGCAAGCCCAATTTAGCAAATCCGATAGCATCAAGGGTGTTGGGATCAAAATAGAATGGATGTAGTTCTTGAATGGTATTGGTGTTGAACACATCATTGTATAGACTTGTATTAAAATCTATAGGTCTGATCGCTGAAATCAGAACGCGGTTCTCTTGCTTTTTTTTAAGGTGTAACAGCAATAGTAAGATGCTGCATAATAAAAGCATTGAAATACTAGCTATACGCTCTAATCTACTCATTTTTAATAGGCTGAGCCAGCTAATTTTTTTCCAATTTTTCATAACGTTTGAATAGTTTTGATACTAACTAAAGGGATACTTTAAAATTAGCTAAAAAAGTAATAAAAATCATGTCTTTTTTAGGCTTATATATTTTACTTTTTGCAAAATACCTTATATATTTGCGTAAATTCATTTTGATTATGGCACTTAAGCAGATTTTACCTACCTCAAAACAAAAATCGATTTTCTATATCCATTTAGTAGTTTTTGCAATTGCAAATTTCTTGATGTGGACTATGTATGATAAAGGTGCTACAGGATGGGTTTATCCTTGGCCTGCATGGTTAACTGCGGCTTGGGCTTTAGCAGTTGTTGGTCACTGGTGCGCATTATGGACTACCTTCGAAGATAAGAATTACGACGAATTTATGCGAATGTCAGATAACGGATAATTTCATTTCTATATTAAGCCCCTTGCGTTTGCAAGGGGCTTGTTTTTTTAACTATATTTTCATGGATATTAATAAGTTGCATCAATTAGAAGATGCTTATGAACACGCGATAGATGAAAAGGAGAAAATAAGCGCCCTAATTGAGCTGGCCTTAGAAACAAGAAGTTTTGATTTGCCAAAGTCGACCGTCATGGCAGAAGAAGTTATTCAACGCGCGCAGCAAATTAATTTTACATTAGGTGAAGGTAGAGGATATAATTTATTAGGATTTTGCTTATGGCTGCACGGCGATTATGATGAAGGGTTGGCGATTTTGAATAAAGCAGAAAAAGTAGCAGTAAAAATTCAGGATCAAAGTTTGTCGGCCCGTATATTTATTAATTACGGCAATATTTATAGAGATTTAGCGCAACTATCTACAGCTTTAAAATACTATGAAAATGCACTTGTTATTACCGAAAAATTAGAAGATCATTTAAGTCAATCAGTTTGTTTATTCAGTTTAGCAAACATTCATTATGATTTATATGATTATGAAAGTGCGCTTGACTATGCATTAAAATCGTTAGCGATCTTTAGATCCTTTAATGATAGTGTACGTTTGCTACAATTAAATAATACATTGGGCAACATCTATTTTAAAATGGATGATTACGAAGAGGCCTTAACTTATTTTAAACAAAATGCAGATCAGAACGAACCCGATACTTTAGCATACGCTACAGCAATTAGTGGAATGGGAAAGGTGTATTATAAAATGCACAACTTTAAAGATGCAGAAAATTACTTGCAAGATGCGCTTTTACAATCTGAATTATTGCAACATGTAGAAGTGCAAATTATTTGTAAATTTTATCTGGGGAGATTAAAATTAGATTTAAATGCTTTTGAAGAAGCTCGGCAACATTTTGAAGCTGCATTAGCATTGGCAAGTGATTACAATAGAAAGCATGATGTGATGAGTATTCATGAATTGCTATCTAATTTATTCGACAAGACAAAAGATATTCCAAAGGCGTTTTTTCATTTAAAACAATATGAACAATTAAAAGAAGAAATCTTTTCTCAGGCAACTTTCAACAAGTTAAAGAACATTCAAATTCGTCAAGAAATTGAACTAGCACAGAAAGAAAAAGAAGTAGCAGAAAAAACAGCCAATTTAAAGCAGCAGTTTATGGCTAATATGAGCCATGAAATAAGAACGCCTATGAATGCAATTTTAGGCATGACTAATTTGCTACTCAGTAAAGAGCACTATGGAGAAGAATTAAAATATCTCAAATCGATTCAGCAATCGGCCAATAATTTATTAGTTATTATTAATGATATTTTAGATTTATCTAAAATTGAAGCCGGTAAGATTATCATTGAGCATACAAGGTTTTCTATACCCCAATGTTTGGGCTATATTCAAGATATGTTATCCTTTAAGGCAAAAGAAAAGCATATCGATTTTGAAATACAAACAGATCCTTCATTGCCAGCTTATTTCATGGGCGATCCAACAAGAATTAATCAAGTATTAATTAATCTTGCAGGTAATGCTGTGAAATTTACAGAGCATGGGCATGTTAGCATTAAAACGTGTATAGAAAAAGTAGTTGGATCTACCTATTATGTTGTTTTTAAAATTTGCGATACAGGTATAGGGATATCTAAAGAATATTTAGATAGCATTTTTGATAGCTTTACACAAGCTGGTACAGATGTAACTCGAAAATTTGGAGGAACTGGATTAGGATTAACTATTTCAAAACAATTAGTGGATTTAATGAAAGGACAAATCGCTGTTGAAAGCGAGTTGGGTATAGGCACAACCTTTAGTGTATTGCTTCCCATTGAATTAGCTGCAGATCAAAATCATATCGATTTAGAAATTGAATTATCTGTCAAAGAGGAGTTGCCTAAAGCTTTGAAAATATTGTTAGTAGAAGATAATGAGTTCAATAAAATGGTTGCTGAAGACACATTAAAATTATTTTTAAGTCAAGCTCAAATCGATTTTGCCGATAATGGACTAATTGCGCTTGAGAAAGCCCAAAAAAATGAGTACGACTTTATATTGATGGATATCCAAATGCCTAAAATGGATGGTGTAGAGGCTACCCAACTAATTAGAAAGTTGCCTTCTCCTTATGGGCAAGTGCCCATAGTAGCAATGACGGCTAATGTTTTTGAAGAAGATATCAAACATTATTTAGCCTCTGGAATGAATGATTATATTGCTAAACCATTTGAAATAAAAATCCTAATTCAGAAAATACAAAAACTGTTGAATAGCAACAGCAAAACGGACCTTGAAATTACTGATCTTGCAGAAGTAAAGCCTGCTGCTATGATATCATATACCAATCTGGATTTTTTAAAACAATTTACTAATAATGATCTACAGAAGATGAATAAGTATATTGGGATGTTTTTAGAAAATGCTCCAAAACTATTGAGTAGATTAGAAAATGGAATGACAAACCAGGATTTTGAAGAGGTGAAAATTGCCGCTCATTCGCTTAAGCCTCAAATGTCATATATGGGCATTGATGAAGAGGTGAGTCATATTTTGATGATTGAGCAATTGGCAGGTTCTCAAACGCATACGGAGCAATTACCTAATCTAGTCGCAAATTTAAATAGAGTTTGCAATCAAGTGTATGCAGAGTTAAATCAAAAAAAATAAAAAGTGTATATTGTATTGACTTTATAAATTTTAGTTTGTAATTTTCTTAAAAATTTAACACTATGGAAGTGCAAGAAAAAAGGTTCGTATTTCTAATCGATGATGAACCAATTCAAAATGAAATGTTGAAAGACTTTCTAGCAGATCGCTTCTTATCTCACATTAAAACCTTTGATAATGGAGAGGAGGCAATGAAAGAAATGCACTTAGGTCCGGAAGTTATTGTATTAGACTATCATCTAAATGCTCATGATAAATCTGCGAAAAACGGAGTAGAGGTTTTAAAAATGATAAAAGACAATTATCCTAAGGTAGAAGTAATTATGCTTTCTGGTCAGGATAAGATCGAAGTGGCTGTGGAGAGTATGAAATACGGAGCATACGACTATGTATTAAAGGGAGAAACAGCATTTTCTAGAATAGAAAATATCATGAATAATATAAGTGAGTTGCATAAATACAAATCCATCAATAACGCCTATAAAAGAACTATTATTTATCTAAGTATTGGCTTGTCGATATTTATTGCCGCTACTTTGTGGTTTATGTTTTATAGGCCAATGTAGTTCGAGTTAACTTGCTTCAAAAAGCTGCATATGCAGCTTTTTTGTTTTTGTAATAAAAAAGAAATAGAATGAAATTTTCCAATAGATTAAGTAGAATTTCAGAGCCTCAAACCATTAAAATGGCTAAGCTTACAAGAGCTTTAAAATCTGAAGGGGCTAATATTGTAGATCTAAGTTTAGGCGAACCAGATTTTGCTACACCTCAACATATAGTGGATGCTGCTACAAAAGCCATGGAGGACGGTTTTACTAAATATACACCGGTAGCAGGTATTCCAGATTTAAGAAATGCTATAGTTGAAAAATTAAAACGAGATAATAATTTACACTACGCAGCGGAAAATATCATAGTTAGTACAGGTGCTAAACAGTCACTCGCCAATGTGATTTTATGTATGATCGATAAAGGCGATGAAGTTATTATTCCAACTCCTTATTGGGTTACCTATAGTGCATTAGTAAATTTAGCGGAAGGTACCGTAAAGCATGTTTCTTGTGGGATAGCTACGGATTTCAAAATCACTCCAGCGCAATTAGAAGCAGCTATTACGCCGGCAACTAGAATGTTCATTTTTTCTTCTCCATGCAATCCTACAGGAAGCATTTATTCAAAAGAAGAATTGGCTGAACTGGTTCAGGTTTTTGAAAAATATCCACAGGTTTATATTGTGAGTGATGAGATCTATGAATATATAAATTACGTAGGCAAGCATACTAGTATTGCCTCTTTTTCAAGTGTTTTTGATAGAGTCATTGTAGTAAATGGGTTTTCTAAAGGCTATGCCATGACAGGCTGGCGTTTAGGTTATATAGCTGCACCTGTTGAGTTGGTCCAAGCTTGTGAAAAATATCAAAGTCAGTATACTTCCGGAGCCAATTCAATTGCTCAAAAAGCAGGTGTGGCAGCTCTTTTGGGAGATATGACTCCTACTTACAATATGGTTGTTGCCTATAAGCAAAGAAGAGATTATGTTGTAGCTGCACTTCGTGCTATTCCCCATGTGCAATGTGCCATGCCTGATGGTGCTTTTTATGCGTTCCCTGACATAAGCGCTTTTTTCGGCAAATCTTTTAATGGTAATGTTATTCAAAACGACGAAGACCTTTCTATGTATCTATTACATGAAGGACATTTGACTACGGTAAATGGAAGCGCTTTTGGAGAACCCCATTGTATTCGTATTTCTTATGCAACAAGCATGGAGCAATTAATGGAAGCTATGAAAAGAATGGCTAATGCGCTTTCTAAATTAGTGTAATTTAGATAGGCTATCTTCCATAATACTATAATTGGTGATTACTTTTTGGTAGATACTGTCAAGATCTGAAGGGTGCTTTTTGTACCATTCAAAACTGGTGTTAAATTCTTTAAGCGTTATGTTGTAGTGTCCTAAAATGGTTTGGTAGAGTGCATTTAAGGAGTCTAGATTGCGATCGCCAGATTGATGAAGGCTGTCTTTTAATAGCGTGCTATAGCTTTCTGCCAAATGAATATCAGTTAATATAGCCGCCATTTTATCTTTTTCAATTATATCTTTAGAGTCGCTTTGATTACAAGCAACGAGCAAAAAAAGTAGGGAAGTAAGAAGAAGATATCTCAAGATTATTTTAAATAAATAGGATTTGTAAATAGGGTATTGCTTTTATGGCCAGCTTTGTCTACCACATACACTTTTAAATATAAAGTGTCTGCACTTTTGGGTGCAAAAGTTGAATCTATTTTTAATTGCTTACCTGTAATATAGACATTGCATAAGCCTTCAATACCTTTGCCTGCTCCAGGAATGGCGCCATTAATTTCAGGAAAATAAAAGCGTAAATTTTGGATAGTTCTGCTTTCGTCCATGTAAATATCATAGGATCCAGAGTTTCTGTCAACCCCTAGATCGGCGTCTCCGTCATACACATAAAAAGAAATTAATAAACTATCTTTGGGATTGTTTGATTGAAGCGTTTGCTTGCTCAACTTTAACTGTTCGATAGTAGGAAATACACTATAAAGCGCCTTTTTGCAACTGTAAAAAGAAAGCAGGATAATAGATGTTACTATTAGGAAAAACCTAGACATATTTCAAAGGTATAACATTACAGATGAATTTAGATACAATACATGTTAATGATTTTTTTATTAAAGAAAATAGTGCTTTTGAAAAAAAAGCGCTAGAAATTTTTCATTATCAAGCGGTAGCTAATGAACTCTACAGAGCATATATACAAGCTATAAAAGTGGATATTAAAGCTGTTGATGCTATTTGTAAAATCCCTTTTTTGCCTATTTCGTTTTTCAAATCGCATACCATTATTTCAGGGGTATTTGAACCAGAAATTGTGTTTGAAAGTAGCAAGACTACGGGCGAAATAAGCAGCAAACATTGGGTGCGTTCTAAAACTATGTATCATGAAAATGCTTTGCTTGGTTTTGAAGAGCACTATGGATCTATAAAAGATTATACCATTTTGGCGCTCTTGCCTTCATATCTGGAGCGAAGCAACGCTTCATTGGTATCTATGGTGTCTTATTTTATGCAGCAGTCTGCTCAGGGTTTTGAAGGTTTTTATTTGCATGATTTTCAAGGATTATTTGATCGATTGCAGCTATTAATAGAGGGTAATAAAAAAGTTATTTTGATAGGTGTAAGTTTCGCTCTGATGGATTTTGCTGAACAATATCCTGCAGATTTTTCTAAACTTATAGTTATGGAAACTGGAGGGATGAAGGGTCGAAAAAAAGAAATCACCAGAATGGAATTGCATGCCTTTTTAAAGCAACAATGGAATTTAGAAGCGGTGCATGCTGAATACGGCATGACGGAGCTGCTTTCGCAAGCCTATGCCCAATCAAATGGCAGCTTTAAAACCTGTGCTTCTTTGCGTGTTTTAGTTAGAGATGTAAATGATCCTTTTGATGTTAGTAATGAAGGGGTTGGGGCACTCAACTTTATTGATTTAGCCAATGTAAGTTCTTGCTCTTTTATTGCTACAGAAGATTTGGGTAAAGTGTACACTAGTAGCGACTTTGAAGTGATAGGTAGAATGGATCACACAGCATTAAGGGGTTGCAGTTTGCTTTTGTTGAATCAATAAAGATGCTAGGCTTTAAAATCCTAGTTTAAATTTGTTTTTTTAAGTCGGAATGTATATTTTTGGGAATTAGTTAACATTAACTATTCTCAAATTTATGTTTAAGAAATCGATACTTTTAGTAGCCTTAGGGTTTAGTTCCTTATTTACATCTGCACAAAACCATTGTGAGACAGATGTAGTTAACAACCAAGCGGTTAAAAAATATCCCATTATCAAGGATATTGAAAAGCAATTAGCCCTTCAAATGGATAATTACATTAAAGCGCTATCCAAAAAACAATTAGCTAAAACCACTGCCGACACTATTTTATATGTGCCAATTGTATTTCACGTAATTCATACATACGGATCTGAATATGTGTCAGATAATGAGATATACAAATGCGTTGCAGACATCAATTTGATGTACAACAAACAAAATCCAGATACGATTCAGGTAATTACGCCATTTAAGAAATGGATTGGTAAAGCTAATATCAAATTTGTTTTCCCTACTAAAGACCCTCAAGGTAACCCAACCAACGGTATCACAAGAAGATTTTCCTATATGGCAACAAATGCAGGTGATTTAGCAAAATTTGACCAATGGGCTCCAGATGCTTATATGAACGTATGGGTTGTTAATAAATTTAGTAGCGATCATGCCTCTGCAGCAGCATATGCTTACAAGCCAGCAACGGCTGCAATACCGTATTTTGCATTTTATGATGGCGTTATTACAGTAGCTTCTTATTTGAATACAGATAACACGATTTCTCACGAATTAGGACATGAATTAAACTTAGACCATACCTTTGGTAATACAAATGGTAATGGAACGCAATCTGGTATTTGGTTTACCAATGCTTGTGGTGATGATGGTGTTGATGACACCCCGCCTACAAAAGGTTATAATACAACCGGATGTATTGCAGGTGCTTTGTATGATTCCACTTGCGCAAAAGGGTATAGTAAAGTATATGTAAGACCATCTACGGGGGCATTAGATTCTTTAGTGGATTATCCTGATACGTGTAATTCTCAAAATGTAATGGACTATACCTATTGTTCTAAAATGTTTACGATTGGACAAACAGTTAGAATGAGAGCAGCTTTAAATAGTACAACAGCTAGTAGAAATAATTTAATTTCTTCTACAAACCTTTCTAAAACAGGTGCATTAGCTCCACGTACTGACTTAAAACCAATAGCAGATTTTTCACAAAGCACATATTTTGTATGTAAAACAGGTGCTCCATTAGGAACAGGTGTTACATTTAGAGACAGAAGTTGGAGAGATACGGTAACAGCATGGAGTTGGAATTTTTCTAATGGAGCGAGCGTTGCTACAGCTACTACAGCTACTGTTGCCAATACTTTTTCTCAAACCGGTTGGGCTACAGCTAGTTTAGTGGCAACTTCAAATGCTGGATCTGATACTATAACTAAAAAACAAGTTTATGTTGCTGATCCTGCAGGTAACCAAGCTATTGGTTATTTCCAAGAGTTTTCTGGTGCAGATGTAGCACAGTATCCAATGTTCAACTATTTTAATAATGAGTGGAAATGGGAGTTAGCAGATGTAGGTTATTATGATAATAAATGTATCCGTTATCACAACTACGACACAAGATCTGGAACAGCTGGCTTGGCTTTAAACACACCAGAAGGCGACTATGATGATTTTTATACCACTGCTTTCGATTTATCAGCTACTCCAGTTGGAAGCCCATTAAATTTAAATTTCTTTTCATCAGGTGCATTTAGATCTGCCAATTTTGATGATATGAATGACACCTTAGAAATTGCTTATACAGCAACTTGTGGTACTAATTATACAACAATTAAAAAAATATCTAAAGCAGATATTGCAACAGTGGGTACCCGCTCAGAATTTTTCGTTCCACAATGGCAAGGAGATTGGAAATTAAATTCTATTGATTTAGGAACATTAAGAAATACAAGCGTCTTCTTCAGATTTAGATATCGCCCAGGAGTTTTCAGCACATTCGATTTTGGTTCGGGTAATAATTTCTATATCGATCGAATTTATGTATCTAATATGCCTCTTGGTGTTAACACGGTGGAATTAAAAGAGAAAGGCATGACCATTTCTCCTAATCCAACTGCGGGTAATTCCTTTATTTCAGTTGATGGTATTACTAATCAAGAAGTAGGTGTGCAGATCTTTGATGTAACGGGTAAATTAGTTTACACAGCTAAAGAATTTGTTTTTGATGCTACTACAAAAGTGCAAATTCCTGCAGATGCTCTAACTTCTAAAGGAATGTATATTGTACATGTATTGACCAATGATAAAATACTCGTTCAAAAA
Source organism: uncultured Bacteroidota bacterium (assembly GCA_903912405.1). Classification (GTDB taxonomy): domain Bacteria; phylum Bacteroidota; class Bacteroidia; order Chitinophagales; family Chitinophagaceae; genus CAIWHF01. Next base: position 15,212 of record CAIWHF010000220.1, read on the forward strand.
TTAATTAAAAACTAGAATAACTAATTTAATGAAAGAGGGGGGGTAGCCCCCCCCTTTTTTATTTTGTAAAAATA
>CAIWHF010000221.1 GCA_903912405.1 uncultured Bacteroidota bacterium
GTCGCCCAATTTCCAGGATCCATGTACCCAACCGCGACTAAGTAACCGGGTCCAAAAAATGCAAAAAACTTTTTCCAAAATCCAGATGTTGGCACAACAACTGTTCTAAAAACCTCAACTAATGAGGCTTCGCGTTTTAGGTGTAGCCAGCTAGGCTGCTTTATAATTCTTGTCTTTGATGATCTCATTCAATAAAAGCTTTTTCTTATATATTACATGTTAATGTATAATCATATCTTTAGCCTTCAGGGCAAACTTTATTAAAAATACTCATAATATTTCATGGCAACTAAAAACGGTAAAAATTTACCTCTGTTAGTAATATCTTCTCTTGGTGTTGTGTTCGGAGATATCGGAACCTCTCCTCTTTACGCTCTTAAACTTTCTGTTGAAGCGGCTCGCAGTACTGGTGCCAGTATGTCTTCAGCTGTTTATGGAGTTTTGTCTTTAATTACTTGGGCAATAATTATCGTTGTCTCAATCAAATACGTATTAATTATTATGCGAGCAGATAACCACGGTGAGGGTGGAGTTTTCGCTTTAACAGCTTTGCTACATAGAAAAATGAAAAGTAGCTCTAGAATGCATTGGGTTGTTACTATTCTTGGAACATTAGGAGCTGCGTTATTTTTTGGTGATAGTTTAATTACTCCTGCAATTTCAGTATTAAGCGCCGTTGAAGGTTTAAAAGTAGTATCTCCGCAACTTGGAAAATATGTAATTTATATTTCCATAATCATTATCTCTATTTTATTTGCAGTAGAAAAATACGGTACCAGTAAGATTGGTGTGGTTTTTGGACCTATTATGTTGGTTTGGTTTATTACCATCGCTTATTTCGGACTAATTGAAATTATTGATAAACCAGAAATATTAAGAGCATTAAATCCAATGTATGGATTAAATTTTTTATTAACTCATAAAGGAATATCCATTGCGATTTTAGGAGCAATTGTACTTGCGATCACGGGTGGTGAAGCTTTGTATTCTGACATGGGTCACTTTGGTAGAGCTTCTATAAAATATTCTTGGTTCTGCGTTGCTTTTCCTGCTCTACTTTTAAATTATTTTGGTCAAGGCGCTTTATTAATTGCTGAACCCACTTCGATAGATAACCCATTTTACAGATTAGCTCCTGACATAGCTTTAATCCCATTAATTATATTAGCAGGTCTTGCTACAATTATAGCTTCTCAAGCTGTGATCTCTGGAGTTTTTTCAATTACAAGTCAGGCAGTACAACTTGGCTATATTCCAAGATTTAGAATTAAACACACGTCCGCAAATGAGTTTGGTGAAGTATATTTGTCTAAAATAAATCTTGCGTTATTTACAGGGGTTATTCTTTTAATTATAGGTTTTAAAAACTCTGAAAATCTTGCCCACGCTTACGGTATTTCTGTAACGGGGGCTATGTTAATTGATACTATTCTTGCTTCATTCTTATTAATCACAATTCGCAAATGGAATAAGCTTATATTTATTCCAATATTTGCATGTTTATTTATTATTGATTCTGTTTTTTTGTCAGCAAATTTACTTAAATTTTTTGAAGGGGGTTGGTTGCCAATTGTTATTGCAGCGGGACTATTATTAATGATGCTAAGTTGGATTAACGGACGTAATCGTTTATTAAAAGCAAGATGGCAAGGCTCAATGAAGCTTTCAAGTTTTTTATCTAGTATTGCAAAAAGAAAGGTACGCCGAGTAGATGGAACTGCGATATTTTTCGTTCCTAATCTTAAAGTAGTGCCAATGGCAATGCTTCA
>CAIWHF010000222.1 GCA_903912405.1 uncultured Bacteroidota bacterium
ATTGGTAATACCAATACTAAATTGGCCATTTTTGATCCAAATAGTACTATTTTATTTAATGATATAGTATCGCCTAGCCAATTAGCTCCTACGCTTAGTTTTCTTAATTCGAAATTTACGATTACTCGTTCTATAGTGTCTAACGTTGCTGGTTCAATCCCTACAGAGTTAAATGATTTTTTCAAGCTTATTCCATTTCATATGGAATTAAATGCCTCTACTTCGTTACCTATAATGAATGCATTTCAAACTCCAGAAACTTTGGGGGTAGATAGAATTGCGGCTGTAGTAGCGGCTAGTCAGCTTTTCCCTCAAGTTAATAATTTGGTTATTTGTGCGGGCACTTGTATTACCTATAATTATATCACCAAAGCAAATACATTTAGAGGGGGTGCTATTACTCCAGGTATCCAAATGCGCTTAGATGCTATGCACCATTTTACGAGTCGATTGCCATCGGTGCAAATAGGTTATGTAGGGTCTATAATGGGTTATGATACACAAAGCTGCATGCAATCGGGTGCTGTATTAGGTGCGGTTTATGAGATAGAAACGTTTATAAATGAATATCGTGCTCAGTTTAATGATTTTAACGTCCTATTAACGGGTGGGGATACCTTACTTTTGGAGAGCAGAATTAAAAACAAGATATTTGCAGACACAGAGCTTGTAATTAAAGGCTTACAAATAATATTGAACTATAATGCACCAAAAATTAGTTAGTTGCTTTTTGATATGCAATCTATGTTTTACTTCATGGATTTTTGCTCAAAATTCTAATAAAGAAAATTCACCCTATTCCCGATATGGTTTAGGAGAAGAACGCTACGGATATAATGCCGCTTTAAAAGCGATGGGTGGTTTGTCTATTGCCTATAGCAATCCCTTTGCTATCAATACCAATAACCCAGCATCCTATACTGCCATAAAACTTACCACGTATGAAGTGGGTGTTGAAGCACGCAAACGTGCCATTGCTTCCAATACTGAAAGTTATAATACCGGTACGCTTACCTTGTCTCACCTTGCATTGGCATTTCCCGTAGGAAAACATGGAGGTTTTGTAATGGGTATGACGCCAAAATCGGCAACCTATTATCGCTTCATTGACTCGGTTACCATACCAGGTGTTGGAAATAGTAACAAAACTATCAATGGAGATGGTGGATTGACCTATGCATTTATGGGTGGAGCTTACCAATATAAACATTTAAGCTTGGGTGCTAATTTGGGATATGAATTTGGAACCATCAGACATTCTAGCTATTTAGCAAATTACGATACATTTAAAGTTTATAGTTCTGATTTTACAAGATCCTATCAAATTGGAGGCTTGCATTTGAAATTGGGTGCACTTTATAATTATAAAATTAATAAGCAATATACTCTACATCTTGGCGCTACCTATGAAGCCGCTCAAAAGCTACATTATTCAGAAGAGCAGTATGCAAGTTCTTTCCGATATTCTGGTTCTTCTGCGATAAGAGATACTGTATATGCATTGAAAAATTCGGATTTACCTATTCAGTTGCCTAGTTCTTTGGGTTTGGGTTTGCAATTAATATCTAATGATAAGTTAGGTTTTGGAGTAGATTACCTTCACAGTAATTTCAACCAATACAAGTTTAACGGACAAGCAGATACCAATGTAAACGGAACAGCTTCGCGCATAACAGTTGGAGCTTATTATACCCCAGATGCTAATGATGTATATCATTATTCTCAGCGTATTACTTACCGAATTGGTTTGTATTCAGGCAAAGAACCCTTGCGTATCAATAATACGGACATCACTTATACTGCTTTTACTTTCGGGGCTAGTTTGCCGTTCAAAAAGTCTACAGATAGAATTCAAACTGCTATAGAAATAGGAGCTAGAGGTACTAAATCTAATAATTTACTGAAAGAAAATTTTGTTCGCTTCTCTATTTCTATGTCGCTCAATGATAGATGGTTTGTGAAAAGAAAATATGACTAAAAGAAATTTACATAATACAATCATTAAAGAAACTAGTTTTAAAATTATAAAACTAGTTTCTTTTTGTATGTTATGTATGTCTTGTACTAATAATAAAGATCACATAAAACAGATCAAAGATTACGAATCGTTACAGGAAGATAGAGCTAGCGATGTTACCATCTTATACAGCGAAAAAGCCCTTGTGAAAGCCAATTTATTTGCTAGCGAATTTGTAAGGAATGAAAATGCTCGTCCGCCCTTTACGGAATTAAGAAAAAAAGTACGCGTATTTTTTTATGACGATCAAAAAAAGATTAAAAGTACGCTGTATGCTAAGTATGCCCGTATGTACGAGCACAATAAAAACGTGATTATTAGAGATAGTATTGTGGTAATCAATCAAAAAGGGGAGCAATTGAAAACCGAAGAGTTGGTGTGGAATGAGCAATTGCGAAAATTCTTCACCAATAAACCGGTGCAAATAAAGACGGCTGCGCAAATGATTTATGGTAATGGATTAGAAGCCAATGAAGACTTTTCGTATTATCAAATAACCCAAATAAAAGGTATTGTAAACCTCACAAATAATTCAGAACTTTAAACCCAAATAAAAATTATGAAAAAAATAGTATCCTTATTTATTGCGCTTGCAATTATGCAAATGGCTAAAGCAGATGAAGGTATGTGGTTGCCTTATCTCATTGGAAAAAACTATGACGATATGGTTCGTAAAGGATTGGCATTGTCATCTGAAGATTTATATGCAGCTAATCATAGCAGCTTAAAAGATGCCATTGTGCAATTCAACGGGGGGTGTACGGGCGAAATAATTTCTAATAGTGGATTGCTGCTCACTAATCACCACTGTGGTTATGATGCTATTGCTACGCTTAGTACCGTAGAGAAAAATTATTTAGATAATGGATTTTGGGCTTTAAGTAAAGAGCAAGAATTGCCGGCAGTAGGTGTTTCTGTATTGTTTTTAGAAAATATGGAAGATGTAACAGCGCAGGTAAATAAAGTAATAGCTGGCTTGAGCGGAGAAGCATTAATGAAAGCACTTGCTGGATTGAGAAAAGATATGGAAACCAAAGCAAATGAAGGTGGAAAATTTTACACTACACTTAAGGAGTATTTTAATGGCAACCAATACATTCTGATAAAATATAAAAAATACACTGATGTTCGTTTAGTGGGTACGCCACCTAAATCCTTGGGTAAATTTGGTGGAGACACGGACAATTGGATGTGGCCTCGTCATACAGCAGACTTCTCTATGTTTAGAGTTTATGCAAATGAAAATAATGAACCTGCAGAATACAATAAAAACAATAAGCCTTACCGTCCTAAGAACTACTTAAGTGTTTCTGCAAAAGGCGTTCAAGAAGGTGATTATGCTATGATTTTTGGTTATCCTGGTAGAACAAATAGATATGAAACGGCTGCTGGTGTTGATTTAGCGATTCAAGAAGTAAATCCTTCCATTGTGGCTATTAGAGATGCTCGATTAGCTATTATGCGTAAGCATATGCAAGCAAACAAAGCGGTATATTTAAAATTAACCTCTACGTATGCTCGCATTGCCAACTATTGGAAATATTTTATTGGTCAAACAGAACAATTAAAAAGATTACAAGTAGTAACCCAAAAAACTAAAGAAGAGCAACAATTCATTGCATGGTCTAATAAGAATAACTTTAGCTACGCTAAGGAATTTGAAAATATCAATGCCGCTACTAAGGCGTATAAACCTTATGCAAAATTTGTAACCTATTATGGAGAAGCATTTAGAGGTTGTTTGGTTAATAAAATCGCTTATGATTGCTATGACCTATATAAGAAAATGAAAAAAGCAGATTTTTCTAAAGATTCATCTAGCAAACTAATTGAGCAAATTAAGAAAAATAGAGCTTCTTATATTAAAGCAACCGATTTAGCTATGGAGCAAGATTGGTTTGCAATGAGTGCAGAAATGATTCAAAAGAATCTATCTAAAGATCAGTTTATGCCTGCG
>CAIWHF010000223.1 GCA_903912405.1 uncultured Bacteroidota bacterium
TAAACTGTTGAATAGCATTTCTTGTAAAATCGCTCAGCACTAATCGACCACTAATGCCAGCTCTTTGCACTAATAAGGTATCCCAATTTTCAGTGCCTTCCCAAAAAATCTGTTTCAATTCGCCCATAGCTTCTGGACTGCTAGTAGCTAATATAGTAGCTAATTTCAGAATAGCCTCATCCATTTCTTCTATCGTAGCATGCACACTTGCATAAAGACCATTTTGTAATGCCCATGCTGCTGACCTAAACGAACTAGCATCTATGGCTAATTGAGAAAAAGCAGATAAGCCCATTTTACGTTGCACTGCTGGCCCTACTACAAAAGGACCAATACCAACGGCTAATTCACTGAGTTTAATAGCTGCTTGCTCGGTAGCAAAAACATAATCCGAGGCCGAGGCTAATCCAACACCTCCACCAACAGCTTTACCTTGCACTCTTGCAATAATTAACTTACCACAAGTGCGCATTGCATTAATAACGTTTGCAAAGCCACTAAAGAACACAGATCCTTGATCCATGTTTTCAATAGCTATTAACTCATCAAAAGAAGCACCCGCACAAAATGCTTTATTTCCTTCACTTTGCAAAATCAAAACGCGCACTTCAGGATTAGCAGCCACAGCAGTTATACTGTTGGCTAATTCATTTAATATCGCACCTGGCAAGGAATTACTAGCAGGATGAAAAAATGTAACTGTTCCAATATAATTACTTACCGAACTAGTTACATGACCGTTTTGTGAACTCATTTTATTTTATTTATTATTATTAAAAGTAGAATTGCCACCACAACAAACAAAATTTGAACGCGTTGTTTTGATTGCTTATCTGATTTTTTATTTTCCCAAGTCGTTTTAAAAAAATAAGGAATAAAGGTAATCAGCAATACCATAAAGAGCACTCTAAAAATTCCCATGCGCTATTGCTGTTTCATTTTTACCATTGTTAAAATAGTAATAATCGCAACGGTTTCATTCGTTTGGTCGTATACCTCTACCAACCATTTCACAATACCTTTTGCAATATCATCAGCTGATTTTTTCTCTTGTCCGATTTTTTCTTTTACCGTTAGTTTCACACCAATAGTAGTACCTGGATATACCGGTTTTGTAAATCTACATTCATCAATTCCGTAATTGAGTAATACAGGTCCTTTTTTAGCATCTACAAACATACCGGCAGCCTTAGACAAAATATAATAACCATGAGCAACTCGTCCTTCAAAAATAGTACCGTCTAAAGAGGTAACGTCTACATGAGCATAAAAATGATCACCACTTACATTGGCAAAATTTACGATATCAGCTTCCGTAATGGTATGCTTAGCCGTAACCAATGTTTCGCCAATTTCTAAATCCTCGAAATGTTTTTTAAACGGATGTATGTCTGTTTCCTTTTGATCAGCACCTTGTTGATACACATTGGTAACAGCCGTAATCATGGTAGGTGAACCTTGAATAGCCGTGCGATGCAAATAATGTAACACGCCTCGTTTACCACCCATTTCTTCTCCACCACCTGCTCTTCCGGGACCACCATGTACCAATTGAGGCATAGGCGATCCATGTCCTGTGCTTTCTTTAGCACACTCCGCATTGAGAATTAAAATACGGCCATGCATGGTAGCTGCCCCTAAAACAAATTCTTTAGCAATTTCATTATCCTCTGTTATAATGGAGCACACTAAGGAGCCTTTACCCATTTTCACTAATTGAATAGCTTCTTCATTAGTAGTATAGGGCATCAAAGTTGTTACGGGCCCGAAGGCTTCAATATCATGACAAGCAATATTTTGGAAAGGATGCTCATTTAAAAATACGATAGGTGCGAAAAATGCGCCTTTATTTTTATCTGCTCCTTTAACTTCAAACTGATCTAAACTACCTACAATAATCGTTTGGGCTTTTGCCAATTGCGCCACCTTTTCTCTTACTTCTTCCCGCTGTGCTTGACCAGCTAATGGGCCCATACGCACGCCTTCCACACTTGGATCTCCAATGATGGTGCTTGCTAATCGTTTTCCTAAAGCTATGTGTACTTCTTCTAAAACATTAGCAGGAACAATTACTCTTCTGATAGCTGTACATTTCTGACCAGCTTTCGTAGTCATTTCACGCACAACTTCTTTAATAAAAATATCAAA
>CAIWHF010000224.1 GCA_903912405.1 uncultured Bacteroidota bacterium
TTCAAATTGAAATGAAATACCGCACTTGGAAAGCAGGTTTCAAAATCACTGAAGTACCTATTACTTTTATAGACCGAACAGAAGGCGTATCCAAAATGTCGAAAGGCATTGTAAAAGAAGCTATGATGGGTGTTTGGAAAATGAAACAGTTATAAAAAATCTATCGCTAGATTTCCTTCATTAAAAATTAAGTCCAAAATGCTTAGGTTAGCTAGAAATCCATTTTTATTTTCAAACAATTGATAGTATGGTTTTTGTACAAAGTCACGTTGTTGTTCTATGCGCCAATCTATTGCCTCTATATTTACTTCGATAGTATTATCTCCAAGTTGTTGTATTTCTTTTTTTATCCTTAAACTTTGCATTACAAAATCAATACTTGCTTTATTAAAATCAATCAATCGATCGTATTTAACAGTAAATAAGCGCCGTAATTCGAGCTCGTAATATTCGAAAAAAGGAGAACGATTATAGGCGTTTTTTATAGACTTATAATGCTGTTGTTGCCAATCCTCTTCGTTGAAAATCTGAACCTCACCCATGGGCACCCGTTGGTTTCTTCCATTCAATAAGGGAATACTTAATTTTAAACGCCCATTAGCCGTAGCGATTTCATATTTGTTTCTGTATGTCATTTTTCTGTAGGATTCCTGATCATCCAATAAAACAGCATCAACTTTTAGCATGTCTGCACACCAAGCAATAGTGGGGAAAGGCATATAGGAAGTAATTAGTAAAGACATAGAAATAAACAAAAGCATTTAGTAATTTGCATAAAATTAATAAAATGCAGAAGAGCATTTCCATTATCGTATTATTTATTTTTCTTAGCGCTCGAGTAAGTGCGATAGAAGGATTGCATCATGCTGCTCTTTTCTACGAAAAAAACGAAAAGCAATTAATCCCATATATTGAAATTATAACAGAAATAAACCCCAAAACAGTTGGCTTTGTTAAAACAAAACTTGGTCATTGGCAACAACAAGTTATTATTCAAATTGATGCGAAAGCAGATACCGGATGGACGCGACTTAAAACATATATTTTGAAAGGGATGGAAAGTGATAGTATGCAAGTGGCTCCATTATTTGACCTTAACAGAGTTTATACCCCCATTAAGACGAGCGCTTGCAGGGTTGTTTTGACCGACAAGAGTAATTTACAAAATGTGCAGTTTTGGGAAGACAGCATACAAATTGACATCTACAACCAAACACAAGTTCATTTATCTTCCATTCAAATTATAGATAAACAAGGGCGTTTTGACAGCACTATACAAGAACCTGTTTTTTTAAAAAATGGGCTTTATCAAATTCCTAGTTCCAGTTTATTTCTAGAAAATGTAAAAGTAGTTAATTGCTATGCAGAGAGTTATCAACTACAAAACAAGGATACCATCATGTATCAGTTTTATATTTCGAAAAAAGCCTTTGGAGAGGCTATCAATCATTTAATCTATTTCGACACCCTTTTTGGAGAAGGAGTTTTTGCTCATCAAAAGACCTTTCCAATACATCAATTAAAGTCGGGCAATTATTTTTTAAATCTTATTGCCAATACCAAAGAGAATGTTGTGTTGACTAAACAAAATTGTTTCTTTCAAATTCTCAATACTGCACCCATTGAATTAGCCATAAATAAAGAAGATACTACTAAAGAAGAAAAACTACCTACTACTTTTTTAAACTTAGCCACTACTTTTATTGCCAAATATAATACAGCGCAATTAAAAGCAATTTTAAAAATGATTGCGCCCGTTTCTAGCGCCTTAGAAAAAGCACAAATCAAACAATTCTTAAGCGAACCCAACGATACGTATATGCGGTATTTCTTGTATAACTACTGGGAGCAAAGAAATAAAACCAACCCTGCGCAAGCATGGAATGAATATGCAGAAAAAATAAAAATCGTTAATAAATTATATACCCGCGCTGGGAAAATAGGTTATGAAACGGATATGGGAATAACCTATTTAAAATATGGTGCTCCAAACGAGCAAATTTCTGTCCAAAATGAAACCGGTGCATTACCTTATACCATTTGGCAATATAATACCATTGGCAAAAGAAATATACAAGGTCTATTTTTATTTTACATACCTCCATTTGCTCTTAACGAATACCTACTTTTGCATAGCAATGTAATTGGAGATGTTTTTGATCCAAATTGGAGAGCATCTTTATATACTAGTGGTCAAAGTCCAATTGGAGATAACTCTAGAGCATTACAATATTTTAATAGAAAATAAATGGAACTTAACTTTTTTAAATATCAAGGTACAGGCAATGATTTTGTTATCATTGATAATCGAGCGAAACACATAAAGCTAAACAAGGAACAAATTGCTTTTTTGTGCGACCGCAGAAAAGGAATAGGTGCAGATGGACTTATGCTATTAGAAAACAGTAGCGTTGCCGACTTTAAAATGGTTTATTACAATGCCGATGGTGCAGAAAGCACCATGTGTGGAAATGGGGGCAGATGCATCGTTGCTTTTGCAAAGCAACTTCAACTTATTAAAGAAGATACTACGCAGTTTGAAGCTATTGATGGCCTTCATGAAGCATTAATACTAGACAACAATATTATTGTTTTACACATGCAAGATGTATCTGAAAATAATGTTATAAATAATCATGTTGAAATACAAACAGGTTCACCTCATTATGTAACATTCATTAAAGACTTACACTCAATAGACGTGGCAACAAAAGGTAGAACGATTAGAAATAGAGAAGCATACCCAACAGGTATAAATGTAAATTTTGTAGAAGTTATAGATCAAAACAACTTATTTGTAAGAACCTACGAAAGAGGTGTAGAAGATGAAACCATGAGTTGTGGCACTGGCGTAACCGCAGCGGCCATAGCCCACAGTAATACTGCATTGGGAAAATTTGATATAGACATTAAAACCCTGGGTGGTGATTTAAGTGTTCAATTTGAAAAAATTAACCCAACAAATGCTATTAATGTTTGGCTTAAAGGCCCAATTCAATTAGTTTTTACAGGCAAGATCACCCTTCATCCATAAACTTGGACAAATAATTTGTAACTTGCCAAGCAAACCATTTATAAAAATATAAGCATGCTAAAAATTGGAGTTTGTGGCGCAGGCCACTTAGGTAAAATTCATATTCAACAATGGAAAACGATAGATGAAATTAATTTAGTAGGATTTTACGAACCTAATGACCAGCATGCCGCTCAAGTAATCAGCGAATACCAAATACCACGATTTGATAGTTTAGAAGCCCTTCTAAAAGAAGTAGATGCACTAGATATCATTTCCCCAACCACCACCCATTTTGAAATAGCACAAAAAGCGCTTTCTACCGGCAAACATGTTTTTGTAGAGAAACCTCTGACCAATACGCTCGAAGAAGCAGCCAAACTTGTAGAGTTGGTTAATGAAGCCAATTTAAAATGTCAGGTAGGCCATGTAGAACGATATAATCCTGCGTTTATGGCCTTGAACAATGCACCTTTAAATCCATTATTTATAGAAGCACATCGCTTGGCGCAATTCAACCCAAGAGGTACCGATGTATCTGTAATTTTAGACTTAATGATTCACGATATTGACATCGTGTTACATTTAGTAAAATCTCCGGTAAAAAGAATTTCTGCTAGTGGCGTAGCTGTTATTAGCGAAACTGCAGACATTGCTAATGCTCGTATTGAATTTAATAATGGCTGTGTAGCTAACTTGACCTCTAGTCGAATTTCACTTAAAAAAATGCGCAAATTGCGTATGTTCCAAAAAGACGCTTATATCGGTGTAGATTTTTTAGAGAAGAAAACAGAAATCGTTAAGTTAAAACCTGAAGATAGTTCTAAAGGCATGATGGATTTCCCAATTGAATTGCCAAGTGGAGATAAAAAAATTATATCGGTAGAATTGCCAGAAATTCCTGCCGCAAATGCGATTAGAATGGAATTATTAGAATTTGCAATAGCCATTATAGAAGACAAACCCGTGAGAGTAAATGTAATCGATGGCTATCAAGCAATGGATGTAGCACATCAAATATTGAAAAAAATGAGCCTTCACGAAGATGCGCACAATACAAGTAATGACTAATTCGTTTATAAGTAATATGCGTTTAAGTAAAGCTATAGTTATTTCTTTTTTTTTAGGCTTTATAGCTAGTTGTAACCTCATCAACCCAAGCGAACCTATACCTACCTATGTTCAAATAGATTCGTTTCAATTTAAAACTAGCAATCCGGTTTTGACAGGTACGGCTCGACAAAAAATAAATAGTGCTTTTGTATATTTCGACAACCAACTCATTGGGGCATATGAATTACCTGCCCGCGTCCCAATCATTAGCACAAAAACAGGGCTCTTAAAAGTAGCACCCGGTGTTATATTAAATGGATTAAACGGCTTGCAATTAGCCTACCCTTTTTTTAAAACCGATACCGTTTCACTAGCTTATCAACCTGGCACCATAAAAAAAATAACGCCAAGCTCTTCGTACTACAGCGCTACCCTATTTAAATGGCAAGAAGATTTTGAAGGTGGCAACACCTTTACTTCCATTACTGGCGATACTACCTTGAATAGAACATTAAATTCGAGCGAAGTATTTGAAGGAGGCGCCTCCGGCAAATTATATTTTAAAGCTCCACAGCAGACGGCACAAGTGATCAGTACAGCTACGTTTACGCTTCCGGTAACTGCATCGTACTTAGAGTTGCATTACAAAAACACCATAGATTTTCAAGTGGGTATTCAAGTAAGTTATGACCAAGGGGGCGTTTATTACGAATATATTAGTGGTTTTAAACCAAAGAGTGAATGGAATAAAGTATATATCGACTTACAAAAATTTGCTTCTAATAACAGAGGATTGAATTACCGCATCATGATTCGTGCAGATTTGCCAAGCGGCATGAGTAGCGGATATGTATTATTTGACAACTTTAAAGTAGTTTCTTATTAACGCACTGCACAACATACCAACCAAAAGAAAACAGGCTATACGAAATCTTGTAATACTAGATTTTTTTAGCGCTTTAATTGCTTGGTTTGTTTTTTGGATGTACCGCCAAAACGTACTCGGTTTTCATTCTTTTCAAAACACCCTTCAAGGCTTACTGCCTAGAGATATTCTAATTGGCGTTGTTGTTATCCCCTCTATTTGGCTTTTCATTTATCTTTTAAGTGGTACTTATTTCGACCTGTATCACAAATCTCGTTTGATAGAAATTAATAGAATTTTTATAGCTACTTTATTAGGAGGCCTATTTATTTCGTTATTTTTCTTTTCTAATGATAATGATCAATTTAAATACTTCATTAAAGTCACTGCTCGCTATATGCTGTTGCATTTTAGCATATTGTGCGTATTTAGATTTGTACTCTTTCAACAGGTGAAAAAGAATATCCTTACCGGTGTTGTTCATTTTAAAACAGTTATTATTGGCGGCAATAGCAATGCAGTAAAGCTTTATCAAACCATTCAAGAAGAAAACAATCAAGATGGGAATTTATGTATTGGTTTTATTAGTTTGCAAGAAGATGAGGAAGACGAGTTAGCTAAGTTTCTTCCGAAACTTGGTAATTTAAACAACCTTGAAAGCGTAATTGAGCAAAATGAAATTGAAGTGGTCATCATTTCCATGGATACTTCTGAGCATCATTTACTTAGTAACATTTTAATTCGCCTTAGTCATACGCCTTTGTTCATCAAAGTGCTTCCTGACCTATATGATTTCATATCTGGAGTTGTAAAAACAACGAGCATTAACGCAGCAGCATTAATTAATATCTATCCAGATCTTATGCCAGACTGGCAAAGAGTATGTAAGCGATTTATGGATATTATAGTAAGTGCTTCCGCTATCATTATTTTATTGCCGCTTTATCTTTTTACCATTATACGCGTAAAATTTTCATCAGTTGGCCCTATTTTATACAAACAAGAACGAATCGGTAAATATGGTATTCCCTTTAATATTCTAAAATTTAGATCTATGTATGTAAATGCAGAAGAAATGGGACCTGCCTTATCTAAAACCGATGATCCGAGAATTACTAATTGGGGCAAATTTATGCGCAAATGGCGTATCGACGAATTGCCTCAATTTTTTAATATCCTAAGGGGCGATATGTCTTTAGTGGGCCCTCGACCAGAAAGAATTTTCTATATCAACCAAATCACCACTACGCATCCACACTATAAATATTTACATAAAGTAAAACCAGGACTTACCTCGTGGGGCATGGTGCAATATGGCTATGCAGAAAATCTTGATCAAATGATTGATCGTATGAAATATGATATACTGTATATTGAAAATTGCTCCCTAGCTTTAGATATAAAAATAATGCTCTATACCTTTAAAGTATTATTTCAAGGAAGAGGGAAATAATATCATAGCTTCCGCTACTACAAAAAAACTACCCGTAACTAATAGAACATCTTCTGAATGCATTGCCTGCATAGCCTGTACTACACCATCAGCGACGGAAGAACAAACAACACCTTGCAAGCCCATAGCGTCTGCAACTTGCATTAAATCATCACTCGGCAAAGCTCTTGGAATTGCGGCAGCTACAAAATAGTAATACGCCTCTTTGGGAAATAAAGCCAAAGCAGCAGCCACTTCTTTATCTTTTACAAAACCAACAACAATGTGTTTTCTGTTTGCTTTTAATTGCTGCAATTGTTGTGCCACTATTTTAATACCTGCTACATTATGACCCACATCCATGATAACAATTGGCTGTTGTTGCACCGTATGCCATCGACCCATGAAGCCAGTTATTTGCTTTATTTTAAATAACGCTTTCTGAATAGCATCCATGTCTATTAGCAATCCATAATGGACTAAAATATCACAAGCTGCCATTACTGTTTTTATATTCTCTAACTGAAAATCGCCCAACATATCGGTAACAATATCGGTTATCGTATGTTTACTTTTATGAACCACTTTCAAATGTTGATGGGTAGCATCTACTTTGCTTCTTACTACATCGTAAAACAAATTGGCTTCATATAAAGTACTTCCTTTCAAAAGCGATTGCTGCACAAAAACACGCATCGTTTCTGCATGAGCACTTCCAATTAACACAGGCACTTTGGGTTTCATAATACCTGCTTTTTCAAAGGCTATAGCCGTTTCTGTGCTGCCTAATAAATCGGTATGGTCTAAACTAATATTAGTAATGATACTTAATATAGGAGTGATGATATTTGTACTATCTAAACGACCGCCTAAGCCCGTTTCTATAACAGCGATATCAACGGCTTCTTTAGCAAAATAATCAAATGCTAAGGCTACCGTAATTTCAAAAAAGGAAGGTTGAATACTAACAATTAAAGCGTAATGCTCATTTACAAAATCAACAACTGCTTGTTCGGCAATCATTGCACCATTGATGCGTATACGCTCTCTAAAATCTAGAATATGTGGAGAAGTATACAAGCCAACTTTATAGTTGCTGGTTTGCAGAATGCCAGCCAACATATTGCTAACACTCCCCTTCCCATTAGTGCCGGCTATATGTATCGACTTAAATTTTAAATGCGGATTGCCTATGGCATTACTTAATGCAATGATATTATTTAAATCTGCTTTATAGGCTTTACTCCCAATTCTTGAGAACATCGGTAATTGTTCAAACAAAAATGCGAGTGTATTTTGATAGGATGTAAAAGGGGCCTTTTGTTGGTCCAACATGCTTATTCTCTTAATGTAAAGGCGAAAGTTATTTTTCCAAATTGCTCCACAGGCGCATCTGCACTTTTATTAAAGCGAACTCTTGCAATTTTTTGTAATGCTATAGATCGTAGCTCTGGATTATCACAACTTACAATTTGTTTATTGGTAATTATACCCTCTCTATTAACCGTTATTCTAAATACCACCTTGCCGCTTTCTCTGAAAAAAGCTTCGGGTGCAGGATAAGCTACAATCGCACGCCCTTCTAATTCTGGCTTTACTCCGCCAGCGCCTTGTCCCGGCGAACCTGTATAGTTTTTAGAACCCGATACGCCACCTGCCACACCTCTATCTCCAGCTCCTTGAGTATTACCTTCGCTTGCACCAGACTCATCTCCCATAGCATTATTGCCCCCTTTGCCCAAGGCACCTGATAAAATGTATTTTGGCTTAACTAGATTACTAGCAGCATTGCGTTGTGCAACATTTGCACTTAGACGTTGATTGATGGGCACCTTTGCATTAGAGATTGCAGGTGCATCTTGATCGGTAGTAGGAAAATTGACACTGTTGTTTGGAGAAGCTGTACTTAAATCTTGCTGATCAGCTGGCGCATCACTAGCTAAAGTTTGCTGATCGCCAAAGCCATTTTCATCTACACCTAAATTCACTTCCATACCCAACTCTTCTTCTTTCACTACCGGAACAGGTAATTGATAGCGCCACCATAACAAAGCCAATAAAATTAATGCATGGATAGTTAAAGTAAGCATCCAAGCCGAAATAGTACGTTTATGTTGTATAGTTGAAATGAGCATTTTTACTATTCAAAAATAGGCACAATTTTTAAAGAAACATATTAATGAGCAAAATCATTTTCGAAGTTGATCATCCGTTCTTTGGGTGGATTAAAATACCCAAATTTCACATTGGGAAACTCCTCTTTAATCAAAGTCATCATTTGTTTTACACCAATTGGATCGCCTGTTTCGTAAACCCCAATTTTACCTAAATACCAGTCCGGATCGATATTGAAATTGCGCCATTGTATCATACTTAAGTTGGTGTATTGTATGAGCTTTCTAAGGGCTTGATATTCTGCTTCACAATCCGTCATGCCCGGGAAAACAAAATAGTTGATAGATGCCCATCCGCCATGATCTGTAACAACTTTCAAGCTTTCTACTATATCTTCAAACTGATAATTATTGGGTAAATAATAACTCGTATAGATTTCTTTTCGTGCCGAATTTAAACTCACACGTATACTATCCAATCCTACTTCCATTAGTTTAGATACGGCATAGGGTTTGCTGCCATTGGTATTGATATTGATACTACCTTTTGTAGTATGTTTTCTAATTTCGATAATTGCTTCTTTAATCGTCTCCCACATTAACAAAGGCTCCCCTTCGCAACCTTGTCCAAAACTAATAATAGGATAAGGTGCTTGCTCTAAATGCGGCACGGTAAACTCTACAATTTCTGCAGCACTTGGTTTAAAGGTTAGTCGATCTTGTGTGGAGTCAATGGTTTCTTCTTCAGGCTGAAAAGAAATACATCCTAAGCAATTGGCATTACATGCTGGAGAGCTTGGAACAGGACATTCCCATCTACCCATAAAAAAGTTTCTTGCCGCAGGGCATTCATAGGTCAAAGCACAATTTGATGATAGGTGCTGCACCAATCGATTATGCGGATATGCTTTTAGTAACGTACTTACACCTTCTTTTACTTTTGCTGCATCAAAGCCACTACACTCTTGACGAATATCTTGCTCTATTCTAAGTGCGGTAACATAAAACACATCATTATGCCATCCCACAGCCGTGTAGCAGAACAATGGCAGTGTTGGAGCATCTTCAGCCGTTTCATAAGCAGCCATATATAAGCCCGTATGCGCGGGCGGAATAAATGCAGCCACTGCCCAACCCAATTCGCATAAGCGCAATTCACCCGTTACTACATCTACGCCAATTCCTTTTCTACCCGGCAATTCGTATAGTGAGCCTCCATCTGGCAAGGGTATCCAATCTTCTTCTGCAACTGGCATAGCATCCCATCCACTACGGCCAATAGCATATAGGCTTGTATCTTCAAATATATTTCCTTGTCCGTCTGAATATAATAAGTAAGGTGTCATCATGTTATTTTACCAATCGTTTGTGATAGCTAAAGTATTTTTTTCAATTTGTGCGGCAGCATAAGCAAGAACTTCTTCTGCTTGGGCATTGGCATTGTCATAAACCCATTGCTTCATATGTTGATCTTTAAATACAAGAGTAAGCGTATTATGCTGCACATTTACAGATGCCAATTGCTTCCAACTTATGTGCTTTTTAACTATAAATTTATGCACAATAATACCTTTATCCTCTAAAGAAATACGCAAAGGACTATGCATACGCTGTTCAAACATGGTGAGCAAAATCAGCATCAAACATAACCAAGCAATCAATATGGCCAACCATGGCATTCCTTTAAATTGTATACAAATGATGAGAAAGAAAAATAAAAATAGGAATTCCGCCACTCTGAAGATAGTATTCGTTAATCGATTCAAATACCATGCACTTTTAAAAAGAGCGATACCTATGATACCCAATGCAAAAATTGTAAATGTCAAATGCAGTGCATAGGTATGGGTTAAACCAACTAAAAACAAAGCGATAGCACACAATAAGTGAAAACCTACTATTTGATGTTTTTTTACTTGAGGCTCTTTAATAAAGAAGTCGACTTGCATAAACACAAAGATAATTGCCCTTTCTCAAAAAGAGACAGATTTTGACACCTATTTAAAATAGCGCGATTTAAATGCTTAAGTAACTAACAAAGCAAATAGATTTTGTATTTTTGTGCTTTCGAAACAATCATGGAATATAACTTTTCTTCAATAGAACAAAAATGGCGTACTCGATGGAATCAAGATAACGCCTATACCATATCTAATCAAAGCTCAAAACCAAAATTTTACATTTTGGACATGTTTCCTTATCCCAGTGGTGCAGGATTGCATGTTGGACATCCGCTAGGTTATATTGCTTCTGATATTTTTGCTCGTTATAAACGATTAAAAGGTTATAATGTTTTACATCCAATGGGCTTCGACGCATTTGGATTACCGGCAGAACAATATGCACTAGAAACGGGTCAACATCCTGCTGTCACTACAGAAAAGAACAGCGCCCGCTATAAAGAACAATTAAATAATATAGGTTTCAGTTTTGATTGGAGTAGAGAAATTAATACTAGTGATCCAAGTTACTATAAATGGACCCAGTGGATATTCTTACAATTATTCAATAGTTGGTTTAATACCAGTACTCAAAAGGCAACGCCTATAGATGCTTTAATTACCCTTTTTGAAAAGGAAGGCAATCAGCAGCATCCTTGTCCAGGTGATGCTACCATTAGCTTTTCTTCAGAATCATGGAAGCATTTTACGCATCAGGAGCAACAAGCCATTCTCATGCATTATCGATTAGCCTACAGCGGTGTAGGTATTGTTAATTGGTGCGAAGCACTTGGCACTGTACTTGCCAATGATGAAGTAATTAATGGTATGAGTGAAAGGGGCGGCCATCCGGTTGAGAAAAAAGAATTAAGGCAATGGTACTTGCGTATTACAGCCTTTGCAGATAGACTTTTGGATAGCTTGGAACACTTAGATTGGAGCGATGCCATGAAGGAAATGCAAAGTAATTGGATTGGCAAAAGCAAAGGTGCTGAGATTACATTTGCTATAAAAAGTGAACAACAAAAAGTAAACAACCTAACCGTTTACACTACACGACCAGATACTATTTTTGGAGTCGACTTTATGGTGGTTGCGCCGGAGAGTAATTGGCTTTTAGACATTACAAGTGAAGATCAAAAAGAAGCGATGCAGCAATATGTTCAGTATGTTAAAAGCAGAAGTGAGCGTGATCGCATGAGTGAGAAAAAAATCTCCGGATGCTTTACTGGTGCCTATGCTATTCACCCATTCACTCATAAAGAAATTCCTATTTGGACTTCCGAATATGTATTAGCAGGCTATGGAACAGGCGCTATTATGGCGGTGCCATGTGGTGATGAACGTGATTTTGCATTTGCCAATCATTTTTCTATTCCAATCACCAATATTTTTGGAGCTGCTTTTAATGGCACGGAAGCTATTAGCACAAAAA
>CAIWHF010000225.1 GCA_903912405.1 uncultured Bacteroidota bacterium
ATAATACAAACATACAGCACTTTTTATTATTTCAAAGGAAACTTTGTTTCGATTTTATCTAAACAATATATGCGTTTTTTACATGTATAATGTATACTTAAAATAGCTTGTGATTATTACAGATCAGCTAATAGAATAAAGCATTTAGGAATTTAGCTACCGTAAATTGAAAATTATACTTAGCTCCATAAATTTTATAAATTCAAAATTTCATCGAAACAAATCGAAACTTTTTTCGAAACTCGAAACAATATTATAGACATAAAAAACTCCCTTTCGGGAGTTTTTTATGCATTTGCAATATAGGCTTCTACTTTTTTGACCATATTTTTGGAACCTATAAATATGGGTACTCGTTGATGTAAGGCATTGGGTTCAATAGTTAAAATTCGCTGCATACCATCGCTAGCAAAACCACCTGCCATTTCTACAATAAACGACATCGGATTGCATTCGTATAACAAGCGCAGTTTGCCATTAGGCGATTTGCTATCGGCTGGATACATAAAAATGCCGCCTTTTATTAATGTTCTGTGCAAATCGGCCACCATGGAGCCTATATAACGAAGCGAATAAGGTCTGCCCTCCTCTTTGTTGGTATCCATACAATAGTCCATAAACGCTTTTATACCGCCATCGTATTTGGCACTATTCCCCTGATTGATAGAGTAGATCTTGCCATCTTCAGGGCATTTTAAATTTGGATGCGACAAGCACCATTCGCCAATAGAAGGCTCAAGGGTAAACCCATTAACGCCTAATTTGGTTGCATAAACCATCATGGTGCTGCTACCATAAATAACATAACCGGAGGCCATTAGGTTTTTGCCCGATTGCATAAAATCTGCTTCCACGCAGGCTTCACCCAATTTGCTTACGCGCTTATAGATAGCAAAAATAGTGCCAATGGAAGCATTCACATCAATATTGGATGATCCATCTAAAGGGTCAAATAATACCACATATTTCGAATTCTTGGAATAGGGATCATCAAAAGCAATAAAATCGTCATTTTCCTCAGAAGCAACCCCGGCACAATCCGTGCTACTTTTAAGCACATCAATCAATATGGCATCGGCATAAATATCCAATTTCATTTGCTCTTCCCCTTGCACATTGGTTGCGCCGTGTTTACCTAAAATATCTACTAAACCAGCTTTATTTACTTGCTTATTAATCATTTTACACGCTAACCCTATATCTCGGAGAATAGACGATAATTCGCCTGTTGCCTGCTTGAATTTTCGTGTTTCTTGGATCGTAAATTCATCCAATGTCATTAATTTTCTTTGCGGTTTCATGCCTATAAATAATGTTTAATAAATATCAATTAAAATACTTTCGCAATTATACAAAATATTTTGTGGAAGCTACTCATTTTATTATATATAGAGCGTACCTTTGCGCCAACAAATAAGTCAAACCCTATTTGAATATATCCAATTTATAACAATTAAAAACTTGGGCTCATGGTACAATACTTCAAAAACATCAATCGTCAGACGCTTGAAATTGACCAACCGGATGCAGCCAATTGGATAAACGTTACCCCGCCATTTCAACCCGATGAAATTGATAAATTATCCTCTCAATTAAATATCCATAGAGATTTTTTAACAGATACCTTAGATATTGAGGAGCGTGCACGTTACGAATCAGACGATGATGTAAAATTGATCATTTTAAAAACACCGGTAGAAAATAAGTCGTTAAACGAAAGTGACGCCTATTATATTACCATTCCAATTTCTATTATCATTACCGATAAAAACCAAATTGTAACGGTAAACTCTTTTGAGAATGTGGCTATCCGTAGATTTTTAAACTCTTTTGCGAAGCGTCATCCAGAGCGTCCCAATATGATGGTGCTCAAAATTTTCGAAAAAGTGGTATTGGATTTCATGCAAGTTTTGAAAGAAATAAATCAGCGTAGGAATAATTTCGAACAAAAATTATATGATTCAAACCGAAATGAAGAATTATTGTATTTAATGCGCATTCAAAAAAGCTTGGTGTATGTGATTACCGCTTTGCGCTCTAATGAGTTATTGTTGATGAAGATGGAACGCACCAACTTTTTAAATTGCGACGAAGATGAACGAGAATTTTTAAGTGATTTGATTGTAGAGTTTTCTCAGGCCTTGGAAATGGCGAATACTTATACCAACATTCTAAATTCTACTTTAGATGCATTTGCTAGTATTATCAATAATAATATGAACATGGTCATGAAACGATTGACCAGTATTACCATTCTCATATCTATACCTACCTTGATTGCAAGTGTTTATGGCATGAATGTAAAACATTTGCCTTATGCAGATAGTCCCTATAGTTTTTATGTACCCATAGCTATATCGATCTTAATATCGGTGATGGTAAGTTTATACTTCAATAAGAAAAAATGGTTCTAATACCATCTAAATAAAAAGCATGAAATTATTAGACGGCAGCCTAGTAGCAGCCCATTACAAAGAAAAAATAAAAGAGGAAGTAAAAAGTCTTATTTCCCAAGGCTCTAAAAAGCCGCATTTAGCAGCTATTTTAGTAGGCAACAACCCTGCTAGCGAAGCCTATGTGGGTGCCAAAGTACGCACTTGCGAAGAAATTGGATTTGCATCAACCTTACTTCGTTTAGATGCTCAAATTGATGAAGCTCGTTTATTAAAAGAAATTGCTGCCCTCAATGAAAATAAAGATGTTGACGGCATTTTAGTGCAATTGCCCTTACCTAAGCACATTAGAGAAGCATCCATTATCAATGCTATCGATCCATCAAAAGATGTCGATGGCTTTCATCCTGTATCTATTGGCAAATTAGTACTTGGCCAAGACACCTTTTTACCGGCAACGCCCTATGGTATTTTACTTATGCTATCTTATTATGGCATAGACCTTTCTGGCAAACATTGTGTGGTTGTTGGCCGAAGCAATATTGTGGGCACTCCAATGAGTATTTTATTGAGCAGAAATAATGCTTATGGCAATGCTACGGTTACGCTTACACATTCAAAAACTAAAGATTTAAAAGCACATTGCTTACAAGCAGATGTAATTATTGCAGCCATTGGCATACCCTATTTCTTAAAAGCTGATATGGTAAAAGAAGGCGCCATCGTAATTGATGTGGGCATTAATAGAATTGAAGATGCAAGTAAAAAAAGCGGCAGCAGATTAGTAGGTGATGTAGATTTTGACGCAGTAGCTCCTCAATGTAGTTATATCACTCCCGTTCCTAAAGGCGTTGGCCCCATGACCATTTGCGGCTTAATGCAAAACACATTAAATGCAGTAAAAAACAAGCGCTAATACTTGATCAACACCATAAACCATAACGATTTAGCTGTGCGCTACCCTGTAATGGAGCATTTTTATACGCTTCAAGGAGAGGGTGCCTATGCTGGTTATGCGGCCTATTTCATTCGCTTAGGCGGGTGCGATGTAGGTTGTGTATGGTGCGATGTAAAAGAAAGCTGGGACGCCAATGCACATCCTCAATTAGCAGTAGAAGAGCTACTCCATCATATGTTAGCAAGCAAAACGAACCGCGTAGTCATAACAGGAGGCGAGCCTTGCATGTACGATTTACACGCCTTATGCAATGTATTGCGTGCACATGGTTTGCATATTCATTTAGAAACCTCTGGCGCGCATGAAATAAAAGGACAATTTGATTGGGTTACCTTATCACCAAAGAAGTTTAAAGCACCCATTGCAAGTGCTTATGCAAAAGCAGATGAATTGAAAATTATTATTTTCAACAAACATGATTTTGAATGGGCAAAAGAACATCAAGCTTTAGTAAAAACCACTACTGCATTATACTTACAAACAGAATGGGAAAAACGCGATTCGAATTATACGTTAATCATCGATTTTATAAAGGCAAATCCAGCATGGCATTTGTCTATACAAACGCATAAATATTTAAATATACCATGACCTGGATACAAGCTATTATCATTGCTATTATAGAAGGACTTACAGAGTTTCTTCCTATATCTTCTACTGCACACATGAAATTTGCACAAGCCATCATGCACATTAGCAAAGAAGATAGTTTTGTAAACATGTTTGATATTGTGATTCAATTTGCGGCCATCTTAGCAGTGTTGGTTTTGTATTGGAAGAAATTTGTTAATGTAAAAGATATTCGATTTTATATTAAATTAATTGTAGCTGTTATACCCGCTTTAGTTTTAGGGGCGCTTCTAAAAAAACATATCGAAAGTGTTTTAGGAAATATTATGGCTATTGCCTGCGTTACGATAGCGGGAGGTTTTTTATTACTTTTTATTGATCGCTTTTTTAAACAAGCACAAATAGAGGATGAAAAAAATATTAGCTATGCTACTTCTTTTAAAATTGGATTATTTCAAGTTTTAGCTATTCTATTCCCAGGATTAAGTAGAAGTGCGGCAACTATAATTGGGGGCATGTCATCAAAATTAACCCGAAGAGTAGCAGCAGAATTTTCTTTTTTCTTAGCCGTTCCTACTATGGCAGCTGCTACAGCAAAAGAAATTTATGATACCTTTAAAGAGCATCCTGCAAGCCTTCAAGCAAACAATGCAAGCATGTTGGCTATTGGCTGTATTGTAGCGTTTGTTGTGTCGATATTATCCATGCGCTTTTTTATCAATTTTGTGAGCAAACATGGCTTTAGAACATTTGGAATCTATCGCATTTTAGCGGGTAGTGTAATTTTATATTTAGCCCTCCATAAAATTATTTAATTAAGCAGGATCCCAAGTCTCAAAGAGCAAATTGAGGTAGCTATTTTCGACTGGTGTAATTACCTTATCGGATTTGGTAAGGGCAATAGCAAATTGCAATAAGCGCATTCGTTCTTCCTGAGTAGCATCATCATAAAAATCGTCCATAGCTTTTGTAAAATGCGCTTGCCATTCTTCTTTTTTTAAATTACTAATAATGGCCATTTCACGATCAAGATTCACTTGAATAGGAAATTCATGTTCTAGATATATGCGAATAACTTTATCTTCATTTCGCGTAACTTTAAAATCAACAGCCGATAAGATCATTAATAAATGATAACCGGCAATTGTTTTATTCATTCTATTATTCGGCATTGCAAACTACTATATTAAGATTGAGAAGCTAATAGCAAATCAAGATCTGTATATTTAAAATTAAAACGCTTAGCAATTGGTGCATTCGTGATACAACCTTTAAACAAATATACCCCACTTCTAATACCTGTTTTAGATTGAATGAGAGCTTCCACTCCTCCCCAATCGGCACATTGCATTAAAATAGGCATCATCACATTACTGATAGCTCTAGAAGCCGTTCTAGCCACACCGGAGGCAATATTAGGTACGCAGTAATGAATTACATCATGCTTTACATAAACCGGATGCTCATGAGAAGTAATTTGTGAAGTTTCAAAACAGCCTCCATGATCTATGCTTACATCTACGATCACCGAACCCTGTTTCATTTGACTAACCATTTCTTCAGAAACCACCATAGGTGTTATTCCATTTTTTGGCTTCAAGGCCCCGATAACCACATCGGCTTGCTTTAATTCTTTACTTAAAAGAATGGGCTCTATAACAGATGTGAAACATCGATGGCCAATATTATTTTGAATACGCATTAGGCGATACACCGAGTTGTCAAATATTTTTACAGATGCACCTAAGCCCATGGCTGTTCTTGCTGCAAATTCTGCCACAACACCTGCTCCTAAAATTACAATATTAGCAGGTGGCACACCGGAGATGCCGCCTAATAAAATTCCTTTACCGTTTGATTCTATATTGCTTAAATAACGCGCAGCGGTCAAAATAGAGGAACTGCCTGCTATTTCACTCATTGCTCTCACAATAGGATAAGTCCCAGAATCGTCTTTAATAGATTCAAAAGCAATGGCAATAATTCGCTTTTGCATTAATTGCTCAATCAAATTTGCTTGTAAAATAGGCACATGTATAGGCGAAAATACCACTTGATTGGGTTGCATCCACTCGATTTCCTGCTCTAAGATAGGCGCTGATTTTACAATAATATGAGCTTGATATACTTCCTTTTTTTCGTAGGTAATAATAGCGCCAACAGTACTATAATCATGATCATAAAAAAAAGAACCTATACCGGCATTGTGCTCTATAACTACTTTATGCCCATTATTTACCAATACCGCTACTGACTCGGGGGTAAGCACAATTCTATTTTCATCAAAATAATCTTCTTTGGGAATACCTATATATAAATTTTCACGCTTAGCTATAACCTCTATAGTTTCTGCCAATGGAACATAAGATAAAGAAGGTGTTATATAGGTTTTAACACTCATACTAGTGTAATTTTAATGTAATATACAATTTTGAATAATAAGTTCAAATAAAAGCAAAAACAATTAAGTAGAAATTAATATTCAACGTTAATAATAAATAAAATATCTTTTCTTACGATATGAATTACTAAATTTGTAATTAGTAATTAAACAATATGTTACGCCAATCTCAACAGCAGCGATTATCTCAAAAACTATCCCCTCAGCAAATTCAATTAATGAAATTGCTGCAAATACCTACTACTCAATTAGAAGAACGAATAAAAGAAGAATTAGAGGAAAATCCAGCTTTAGAAATCGACACCATTATAAATAAAGAAGATCTTTTTGAAAATACAAAGGAAGACCAAGAAGAGGAATACGATCAAGAAAAGTCGGTTGAACTAGAAGAAGTAATTTCGGAAAAAATTGAAATTGATGATTATTTAAAAACCGAACAAGACAGTAGCGGTGATTTAGGTGATGACTATTACCAATCTAAAGACAATCAAGAAAGAAGCACCATTCCAGTTAGTGTAGAATCTTCATATCAAGAAGTGCTGATGAATCAACTGGCGATGTTAAATCTAAATATACACCAGCAAAGTGTAGCCGAACAAATTATTGGAAGCATTGATGATGACGGATATTTAAGACGCACTGTGGAGGCCATTGTAGACGATTTAGCCTTTTCTAGAAATATCATAAGTAATGAAACAGAGGTTAATCAGCTTCTTAATGAAATAAAGCAATTTGAACCTATCGGCACAGGAGCATCCGACTTGAGGGAATGCCTGATTTTACAGTTAGCGCATGCTAAAGATGCATCTAAGGAAACACTATTAGCATTAAAGATACTGCAGGTTTATTTCGACGACTTCATTAAAAAGCATTACGACAAGATTAAGAAATCCTTAGCCATTACCGATAAAGACTTAAAATCGGTAATTGACGTTATCATTAAACTTAATCCTAAACCTGGGGCTGCCTACTATATCGTTAATAAAGTGCATCACCATATCACCCCCGATTTCTTTATTGATAATTCGGAACAACGAATGGAATTGCGCCTAAATTCTAAAAACGCACCACCTTTACGAATTTCTGAAGGCTTCACAGACTTGTTGCAAGCATACAACCACAATGACAAAGCAGACAAAAAGCAACGAGAAGCCGTTCAGTTTATTAAACAAAAATTAGATGCTGCTAAATGGTTTATAGATGCTATTCGACAACGACAACAAACACTAATAAAGTGTATGCAAGCCATTATTGTTTTTCAAAATGAATTTTTTAAAACTGGAGATGAGTCGAAATTAAAGCCGATGATCTTGAAAGACATCGCTGAAATTACACAATTAGATATGTCTACTATTTCAAGAGTTGCCAATAGTAAATATGTGCAAACAGAATTTGGCACATACCAACTAAAGTACTTTTTCTCTGAGGCTATCACCAACAACGAAGGCGAAGAAGTTACGAATAAAGAAGTGCGTAATGTATTAGCTGAGATTATTGAAAACGAAGACAAATCCAACCCGTACAATGATGACGTATTAACGGAATTAATAGCTCAAAAAGGATTTAAAATTGCACGCAGAACTGTTGGCAAATACCGAGAACACATGAATATCCCGCCGGCTCGCCTTAGAAAACAACTTTAACTTTTAGCTTGATAAAATTGATCAGCAATATCCGATAAGGCCTGATAAAACTCTTTGCCATAAGCGCGTTCTAAGGGTTGTTGTAAAAACTTATAAACAGGTATTTTCAATGTGGCGCCTAATTTACATGCTGGCTTGCACATTTTTTTTCTTGGCTCATAGTTGAGCAACTCAAATTCTTGACTTTGCTTTACGCGTATAGGATACAGGTGACAAGAAATGGGTTTTTGAAATGCTAGCTTTCCCTCCTTCCATGCTTTTTCGATTGCACATTTTACGATGCCAACTTCATCGGTATAAGCATACACACATACTCCTCCATCTATTGTTGGTGTTACATAGCCATACTCATCATCCATCACATAAGTACCTTGCTCTTCAATTGCTGCTATGTGCTGCGGAGCTAAATCTTCTTTTACTACAGGATATATGGTATGTAATAATTGAGCTTCTTCAAAACTTAAAGGTGCACCACAATCACCATCTACACAACAACCTCCTTTGCAGGCGTTTAAATCGCATACAAATTGTTGTTCTATGATATCATCACTTATTAGTTTATTCTCAATAGCAATCACGTATTACATGTTTAAATAAGTCATTAATAAATCGTATCGGTCTTCTATATCGGTATCCCTCGACTGATCGCCAAAAACAGCCGTTACTTGAAAATTATGGCGCTCTATGGATTGTACCAAACCCGATACATGCACCGAGTTCGTTTTAATAGTAATTTCTACTCGTCCGGTTTCTGGTATAATATAGGAATGCATTGACCAAATAGGCACTTGTTCCGACTCACAAATTCTAGCTATTTCTGCAAAGCTCAAATCTTTTTGTGCTACTTCCACCACAATAATTGCACCCTCTTGCTGAATAGCCGTTTGCTGACCTAAATAATTGATAAGGTCTTCCTGTGTTAAATAACCAATATAAGCTTGTTGTTTATCTAATACCGGCAAAATAGCTAGTTCATTATTGCGCATTACTTTAAGCGCATCAAAAGGATGTGCATTGGCTAATATTGCAGGCTTATAATTTAATAAAGAAGTATGCACCAATAATTGTTGCTCATCTTGCCAATCCAAAACATCTTTGTATTGAATAAGGGCAATATAATGTTGCGTACTTTCATCCAACAAAGGCATTTGTTGGAGCATTTCGTCTTCCATAAGCGTGATAGCATCCCTACAGGTATGCTGCGTATTCAAAAACGAATGCTCGCTTTTAATTAATTCGCTTAAAGGCATATTATTTTTTTAAGTTGGCTAGAAACGAGTCTAAATGCATATTAAATGCTACTGGCACCTCCATCATCGGTGCATGACCACATTTATCAATCCAAAATAACTGGGAATTGGGTAATAATCGGTGAAATTCCTCTGCAACGGGTGGTGGAGTTATAATATCATTTTTACCCCAAATCAAACAAGTTGGTAACGTAATCTTATGTAAATCGTGTTCTAAATTATGTCGGATAGCAGACTTCGCTAAAGACAAGATTTTAAGCACTTTCATTCTGTTATTCGTAATCGAAAAAACTTCATCTACCAATTCTTTGGTTGCTACTGCGGGATCATAAAACGTTAATTGCGTTTTGTTTTTGATATACTCATAATCGCCACGTTTGGGATAGCTCTCTCCCATTCCATTTTCAAACAAACCAGAACTACCCGTTAGTATTAAAGAAGCTATTTGATCTTGATGCTCTAAGGCATAAACCAAGGCCACATGACCACCTAACGAATTACCTAATAAATGAAAATTGGTATACCCTCTATGCTCTATAAATTTTCTTACAAAACGTTTTAAACCAGAAACACTTGTTTCTATTAAGCTCAAATCAAACAAGGGCAACAAGGGAATGATAACCTTGTGTGTCTTTTTAAAATGCTCTAACAAGTCGGCAAAATTACTTAAAGCTCCAAATAAGCCATGCAAAAGAATCAATGGCTCTCCATTCCCTTCTTCAATAAATTGAAAGTTCTTATCTTCTTTTATTTCGTATTGCATACTGTTTGTTTTCGTTGCGAAAATACTATTCTTAGTGTATTTTATCTGTTTAAAGGTAAATAAATTATTATTATTTATTTCAACAAAAACTAAATAAAATCGTTTAGAAAGAAGTCTTTATTTAATTTTGTTTAAAAGATTTTTATGCTTTCCAATTATTGTGCATCACTTACCCAATACAAACGTTTAAAGACAAGAACTGTAAACGTAGGCCCCATTAAGATTGGAGGCGATGCGCCTATTGTTGTGCAAACAATGACCACCACGGACACTATGGATACGGAAGCTACCGTGGCACAGTGTATTCGTTGTATTGAAGCAGGTGCTCAAATGGTTCGTATTACAGCACCAAGCAAAAAAGAAGCAGAAAATTTACGCGCTATAAAAGATGTACTCCGACAAAAAGGATACAATACGCCGCTTATAGCTGATATTCACTTTACACCCAACGCTGCAGAAATTGCTGCAGGCATTGTAGAAAAAGTACGTATCAATCCTGGCAATTATGTAGATAAAAAAAAGTTTGATGTTTTAGAATATACCGATGAAGCTTATGCTGCAGAGGTACAACGCATTCACGAACGTTTTTCTCCGCTCGTTAAAATTTGCAAAGCCAATGGCACCGCCATGAGAATTGGCACTAATCACGGGTCGCTTAGCGACCGTATCATGAGTAGATATGGCGATACGGCAATAGGCATGGTGGAAAGTGCTATGGAGTTTTTGAGAATTGCACGAAGCCATGATTTTCATGAGATTATTTTAAGTATGAAAAGTAGCAACCCTCAAGTAATGGTGCAAGCCTATCGTTTGTTGGTTCAAAAAATGCAAGAAGAATTTAAGGAATGCTATCCGCTGCACTTAGGCGTTACGGAAGCGGGCGATGGTGAAGATGGGCGCATAAAAAGCGCTATGGGCATAGGCACCTTATTAGAAGATGGCATTGGCGATACCATCCGCGTATCTTTAACCGAAGATCCGGAACTTGAAATTCCTGTTTGTAAGGCTATCATAAAAAAATATACGCAATTGCCTGATACACCCAACCCTGCATTGCCCCCAATTGAAAAATTATTTTATAGCCCCTATCAATATAAAAGAAGAAGTACGCATCCGGTAAGTATCATTGGTGGAAATCAAGTACCCGTTGTAATAACAGATGTAAGTAAAAACCCATCTCTTTCGCATGCCCTTTTTGAAAGTATTGGATATCAATATCAATCTGAATCAGACAAATGGATGATTTCCGACCTAGCACCTGATTTTATTTACACTAAAAATAATGTTGCCCCTTTTGAATTGCCGGGCACTTTAAAAACTATTGTTGATGCACCCTTCTGGAACGCAGAGCAAAAGCATGTTCATCCACTTTTCAGTGTAGCCGAATTTATAAAAACTATCCATCATCATCCAGTACTAAATTTTGTAATGATAGACTGCTATAGCACTAGTCAAGAAATGGATTGGGAGCAGATTGCCAAAATTGGACAAAACAAAACTGTAGTATTTTGTTTGTATACTACGCAGCCCATGGCTATGGCCGCCATACGAATATTTTTTAATGCCTTGTTAGAAAAAAATATACCTACTCCATGTGTTATTATAGCTGATAGTGGTGCAAGCCGTAAAGATGAACATTTGGCTAACTTTGCTGTACAAACAGGGGCGCTTTTATTGGATGGTTTTGGCGACGGCCTTTCTTTGGGCCTTAGCGAACAGGCGTATCTAGAACTAGAAAATTATACTACTGAATTGGATCAAGGCCGAACCTATCAAAGTGCATCAAGCACAGAAGCCTTTTTGAATAATACGGCATTTAGCATTTTACAAGCAAGCAGAACACGCATTTCTAAAACAGAATATATTTCTTGTCCCTCTTGCGGCAGAACCTTATTTGATTTGCAAGAAACCACCGCCAAAATAAGAGCCGTAACAAATCATTTAAAAGGGGTCAAAATAGCTATCATGGGTTGCATTGTAAACGGACCAGGCGAAATGGCGGATGCCGATTTTGGCTATGTTGGGAGTGGAATAGATAAAATCAGTTTGTATAAAAACAAAGATGTCGTGCGTAAAAATATCCCTAGTAAAGACGCCGTACATGAATTAATTGCCCTTTTAAAAGAACATGGCGCTTGGGTAGACCCTAATTAAGTTATGGGATTAGCATCCTTTCTGCTTTTTAAATCTAAAATAACTAAGAGCGAAATACTCAGATAAAATAATGCTCCTACTTTGTGGTTTTCTATTAATTCAGAAAAGAAATTATTTACAAATCCGGCAGCAAACATAGTAGCTACTG
The DNA here is from genome assembly GCA_903912405.1 of uncultured Bacteroidota bacterium. GTDB lineage: Bacteria > Bacteroidota > Bacteroidia > Chitinophagales > Chitinophagaceae > CAIWHF01. Next base: position 12,281 of record CAIWHF010000225.1, read on the forward strand.
CAATAGTAGCTTGCCTATAAAACCCCGGACTAAAACGGTGATAGGTTTTTTGAGCAATATAGAAAAAGAGCATCACTAGTAATCCATATAAAATAAGTGCGGGCCAACCTTGCTCTACCAACATGTACAAAAAATAATTGTGCGAAGTAGAATGTTCTAGGTTACGACTTACATAGGTTCTGAAAGAAGTAACTGCATAGGGCTTATAATTGTAGTAAAACGTGTTGGGCCCACAACCAACTATGGGATGCTCGTTACTCATTCTTGCTCCTGCTACCCAACGATAAAGGCGCTCCATAGACGACATATCTTCTCCCCTAAAGGTGGCAATAATATGATCGGTAAAGGTAAAATGCATAAACGTATGATCGTAATTAGGTCGAAAATCTATATACTTATTATTGCGAATCATGAAACTAAGCAATAAAATAATGGCTGTATAAAAGAGGGGCATTACCCAATTGACTAACTTCCATCGCATAGCTAAATAAATAACACCGGCAAACAATAAGGCTAATATGGCCGCTCTAGCATAGGTTAAATAAATAGCTGGTAAAAAGAAAAGGATTACTAGATACCAAAGCAATCGGGCATACCGCGACCATTTTTTTGTTAATGGTATAGTGGCACACATTGCAGGAAAAAGCATTGACATAACCGTTGAATAATCCACATGGTTTTGATACAACTCTCCAATTGCTTTGTAAATTTTTAAAAAATCAAATCCTATAAGCGCATGCCTTGTAAAGATGATTAGGGAAGTAATAAAAACGCCTATAAAAAAAAGAACAA
>CAIWHF010000226.1 GCA_903912405.1 uncultured Bacteroidota bacterium
ATTCTTTCTTTTTATATTCTAAATATTGCAATTTAGATACAAACAAATCTTGCTCTTCTTTAGTTAAACTAACGATCTTAGAAATATTATCTAAAATTAACTGTATTCCTTGCTGCATATTCAAAAATAAAAAGAGTTTTGGTCTAACCCAAAACTCTTTTCTTATAGTAGTATTGATATTATTAATCGAGTGTAACTACGAAAAATTTCAGGTCCATTAAAATAGGCATTAAATTAGCTTTTTTATCTTTTGCCTTTTCCGTGATATCTTTCATTAATCTCACTTCCTCTTTTATTTTCTTATCTAATGTAGCATTGGTCTTATCTGCATTCAACTTTTGCTTGTTCAATGCTAAAAAATTAGACATCATCGTTTGTAATTGCGTGTACGTAGTTTGCATACCATCTGCATTATTACGTTCTGTATTAGCTGCAAATTCATTGATTTTAGAAATGAATTCCATTTTTTGATCATTCAAAGACTTTGCTTGATTTTGGGCAAAAGAAGAAAGACTTAAAATTCCCATACAAAGTGCTAAAGCTATTTTTTTCATACTATTCGGTTTTATTGATTTTGAAAATTAGTATCTAAAAGTACAAATTATTTTAATAATACTTGCCAAGCTTGATCAATTTTATTAGCATCTAATAGTTCTTGGGCATAGCAATGTAGTGCCCTAAAACGCTCCTCGGAACTGATATATCCATTAGCCAAAAGCTGGTCTAAATGTGCATCTTTAAATGCTGCATCGATACTTGGCACCGTGGTGCAATTGCCTAAAACACCTAAGTGATTGCCTGTCAACACCTTACTTAATCGAATGGAGGCTGGCAATTGATCTATGCCAACGCCTAAATTTAAATTGGGCTTAGCTACTTCAAAAACAGCATTGCCACTAGCTCTACAATAAAAATCTCCACCCATTCTAGCTACTAAATCTATTTTATGTGGATCGATTTGCAACTGCTCATTTAACACCTCATCATTTATGTGCATACATACTACCTCACATATCACAAGATTACCCGCCCCACCTTCTTCGCCCGTAGCTTTTACTTCTAGCACTTTACATTCTAGCTGCACAGGAGATTCTTTGACCCTAAAAGGCTTTACTAATTCAGACGCAATGGGTGTTAATCCCGCTTTTTCAAACTCATTGACTCCCTTATCGTATTCGCAGCTTGCCAAGCTCATTTGCTGCACAATGGCATAATTGACTACATTGATTACGACCTCTTTCGTTCGTATAGCATTCTCTAAAGTATGCTTAATGGTATTATTACGCACTCTTCTTGCAGGAGAAAAAACCAATATAGGAGGCTTGCTACCAAAAACATTAAAAAAACTAAACGGTGATAAATTCATATTGCCATCTTCATCTACAGTGCTAGCAAAGCAAATAGGGCGAGGGGCAATAGCACCTAACAAATAGGCATGCAGTTGCGAAGTTTTAATTTCTGAAGGTAAAATTTTCATGCTACAATATTATTGAATTATACTCAAAACAAAGATTTCTATTATTATGTTTAATGATGAGCCCAAGAAAACATATTGCTTTTACCCACAATTTTTAGAAAAAGTTAAAAAATAATAGAGTGTTAGAATTTTAATTCAAACCTATTACTTTTGATTATAAATTTTTTAAATACCTATGGAACAAACAGCTTCATTAGACATTAGAGCATTAAATGAAAAAATTCATGCAAAAAGTGCCTTTATCGATTTGCTTCAAATGGAATTGAACAAATCTGTTGTTGGCCAAAAAATAATGGTAGAACGCTTATTAATAGGCTTATTAGCTCAAGGGCACATCTTATTAGAAGGCGTTCCTGGACTAGCCAAAACGCTTGCCATCAAATCTATGGCGAGTGCTATAAATGGCAAGTTTGCACGTATTCAATTTACGCCCGACTTATTACCTGCTGATGTGTTGGGAACCATGATGTATAACCCCCAAGCGCACGAATTTTCTGTAAGAAAAGGCCCCATCTTTGCCAATTTCATATTAGCCGATGAGATCAATAGAGCTCCGGCAAAAGTACAAAGTGCTTTATTAGAAGCGATGCAAGAACGTCAAGTTACTATTGGCGATACTACGTATCCTTTGCAAGAGCCATTTTTAGTATTAGCTACGCAAAACCCTATAGAGCAAGAAGGCACTTACGAATTACCAGAAGCACAGGTAGATCGTTTCATGCTGAAAGTAGTGATTACCTATCCGCAAAAAGAAGAAGAGCGTGCTATTATTCGTCAAAATTTGCAAGCAACAGCAACAAAAATTAATGCGGTGGTAAGCACCGAAGAAATTTTAGAAGCTAGAGCATTAGTTCGTGAAATTTATATGGATGAGAAAATTGAACAGTATATTTTAGACATTGTATTTGCAACGCGTTTCCCTGAACAATATAAATTAGCACATCTTAAAAATTGGATTAGTTTTGGAGCGTCTCCAAGAGCCAGTATAAGTTTGGCTTTGGCTGCAAAAGCTTATGCATTTATTAAGCGCAGAGGCTACGTCATTCCTGAAGATATAAGAGCAGTATGCACAGATGTGATGCGACATAGAATTGGCGTAACTTACGAAGCGGAAGCGGAAAACAAAACAAGCGTAGATATTTTACATGAAATACTAAACGCCGTAGAAGTACCTTAGACAATATAAAAAATACCATTATAAGCGACTTCCTAAACAAAGAAGTCGCTTATTTTTTTTACAGCAACAGTTTTCATAACTTGCTTATTATTAACCTAGCATATTATTTCTAACATGAGTTTACATAAAGTGGTAGCAAATGCCGAGGAGGCTGTCAAAGCAATTCAATCTGGTCAAACCCTCTTATTAGGTGGCTTTGGATTGTGTGGCATACCCGAAAATTGCATAGCAGCATTGGTAAAA
>CAIWHF010000227.1 GCA_903912405.1 uncultured Bacteroidota bacterium
AGAACTTAATTGAACATGTTCGTTAGCAATATCTTTATTGTTTTTAGATATCTCAATTGTATTTGTGGGGCTATTTTCATTGCCTTGAGGAGCATCCATAACTTTATTAGGAGCTTCAACTATTTTTGGAGTAGCTTTATTTACATTAGCAGAAGAATTTGAAGCAACTTTTTTATGATTTATTGAATTTGAATTATTATTACTAGAAGTTGCTTTGGCAGTAGTTGATGAGGAAGATATATAATTAGGTTCATCACTTTCATTATCGATATTTACAGCAGTTGTGTTAGTAGCTTTATCAGCATTACTAATTGGTTGAGCTTTTGAAGCTGGAATGCCTTTAGCTTCTTCTGAATGCAACTGATTATTATTAGCGACAACAACAGGATTAGACGGAACAGATGCTTTTGACATAGCAATGTCTCCTTTTGAAGAACTGAAATCTATTACTTTTCTTACTCCTACTAAAGAAAGAGACAGCAAAAGGATAACCGCAAAGAAGCGTTTGATAAAAAACAATGGGCGTTTTTTCTGTGGCATTGCTTCCTCTAATCGCAGTTGCATTTTATTCCACGCACCCCTAGACATAGGCTCTTCATGAAGCGCCATACGCTCCTGAAATACCTGATCAATGTTTACAAATTTATTTTCCATAATATCTTATTTGATATGTAAGTTTAATTTTTCAATTTTTTCTCTTAAAATCCTTCTCCCTTCCGACAAATGCCATTTAGAAGTTCCCTCGCTTATACCCAATATATCTGCTATCTCTTTATGAGGATATCCATCTAATACGTACATGTTAAATACGTTTCGGGTAGAGCTGGGTAAAGTCTGAATAAGTGCTAGAAGTTGATCATAATAAAGATTATCTGCTAGATCTTTTTTTATTAATTGATCCTTTTCAACTAAAATAATTTGAGTATTATATTTAGCATGTTGCTTCACATAATCGGCTACGGCATGGAATACAATTTTGCGGAGCCACCCTTCAAAAGAACCTTTATAGGTATACTGCTCAATCTTTTGAAAAGCTCTTAAAAACCCATTATTGAGCACCTCTTCTGCTTGCTCTGGATAATCGATATAACGCCTAACAACACCCATCATTCTGCCATAAAATTGCTTATACATAGCTTCTTGAGCCCCTCTTTCATTTCGAGAGCAGCCTCTAATCAATTCTTCTAAGCTAGAAGATTGACCTTCAACATGTAAATAAGTATTTTTGGATTCTTGCAAAACTGAATATATTCTATACTATAAGACCAAATTTACATAAAAAAAGTTGGGAGATTTACGAATAAATCTCCCAACTAAAAATGAAAAAAAAGTGCTTATTGGAACCTACAGCCAATTTGGAAATTTGTAGGCGCCGTATTATAACCCCAAACTTCGTAATATTTGGTATTCAATACGTTAGACCATAATGCAAATGCCGATATGTGGTCATTGACGCTATAAGAAGTACTTAAATTAAAAACTGCATATCCTGGCACCTCAATAGGAGCTGCCATATAAAGCGGCTCCAATTGTTTAGCTGCAATTTTAGCTGTTATAGCTATATCCAACTTTTCATCTGCTTTCCATTGCACGGTAGCATTAAACATATGTTTTGGTCTTCTGAATAGATTAAAATAAGTAGTATCTTTTTGAGTACTAGTAGATGTTGTCTCTAAGGTGCCGTTAGCATAGGTATAATTAAGATTCAATTTAATAGCTCGGTTAAACTGATGAGCAAATTCCAATTCGAATCCATGCGCTTTTTGTTGATCCATATTTTTGTAAAAACTACTATAGGGAGCAACACTCATACTATAAAAACCAATGAGATCTTTAGTATTACGAACAAAAAGTAAGGCTTTGGCTGAGCTTGAATGCTGATTCCATTTTAAACCCATTTCAAAAGATTTAGTTTGTTCTGGTTTCAATAGTTTATTCCCAAATTCGCCATATAATTGATATAATGTAGGTACCTTATATGCCGTTGCATAGGTAGCCAATAATTTTAAACTGGGTCTTAAAAATAAAGACATTCCTATATTATAAGTGCTATTATTACCATATATAGAATGCGTATTACTTCTAATCCCGAAATCAAAATATACAGGATGGAAATTAAGCAATAATGAGCTATATAAACTTTGCTGTGATGTGGATGCAGAATCCCCAAGTGTACTTTCGAATGGACCGCCAAAAGAAAAATAAGCTAAAGATTGTTGCTGTGTTTTAACCATTCTTTGATCCGCACCAAATATCCATTTCATATGATTATTTATAGGTAATGAGAAAAACGCTTCGAGAAAATTAGTATAACTTTTATAATTACTCTTTTCATATTCGAAAAGACTCCATGTAGAGTTAATATAAGTGGTATCATTTAGATAAGAACGTTCCAAATAACCATTCATAAAATTAACTTGTAATTCAGCCTTCTTAATGACCCAATGACTTTTAATTCCTAGCTGTCTATTCGTATTATCTAATTGATAATCTGTAGCATCAGTAAATGCACCTGCATCTAAATTCGCTTTATAATTACTCATTTGAGCAAATGCCTTAATGTAATTTTTAGCAGAAAATTGATAGTTTATGGCTGCATAATTATTGATTTGTTTATAGGCATTGTTTTGATATGGCACACTCACAACACGCGATTTTAAATAATCCATCGTATCCCTAGCTGAAGAAAACCCGTCTGAATTTACATACGAGTTTTGCAATTGATAAGACCATTTATTTTTAGTGCCGCTTAAATTTAAGGATGCTTTCATGGTATTAAAGGAACCATAGCTCAACATAGCATTTACACCAATGGTTTTATCAGATGCTTTATTCGTTATAATATTAATAACACCTGCAACCGCATCACTACCGTAAGTAGTAGATTGAGCTCCTTTCAAAATCTCAATGCGTTGTACTTGTTGCAAATTGAAGAAATTGATATCAAATTCTGAAGAGATATTGGAACCATCATAGACAGGCATGCCATCTACTAAGATGAGCGTATTGCCTGCAGTAGCTCCTTGAAAATAGACAGTGGGGTTGGTACCAAGCGTATTATTTGCTCCGCTAATAAAAATGCCCGCTTGTTGGTTGAGCAATTGTGCAATGCTCAAATGTGCATTAGCTGCTATTGTTTTTGCATCGATAACAGTAATGTCTTTAGTGTTTTCGGTGCTCGACTGCTCAATTTTATTAGCAGTAACTGAGGTGTTAGATAATTTAACAATGGGAAAAATATCTGTTCGCATAGCATCTTGAGCGAACAAATTGTGACTGCACATTAATAATGTAACAATACCTAAATGTTTTAAGTTCATCTTTAAAATTTTAAAAAATTAATAAATAGATGAACTTTCGATTAAAATAAGAATGGATATAACTTCCCTAGAAAAAGTGATAAACATCTTGGCTTTTATTCCCGAAAGCTCAACGAAAAAATTTTGCAAGGGCAGGTCTTCTGACTTGTTCCAAGTTTATCGCCTTCCCATTTTCACAGTGGCATAATGATAAACCTTAATAGAACTTACAGCATCGGGAAATGTTTAGGATTCACACCTAATTCCCTTTTAATCTCTAATTTGAATTTAGAGAACCAAAGCAAGGCAAATGTAAGATTAGTATTTTGTTTAGTTGAATTAATATTATCCACCAAGGTGAATAACTCAACAAAAGGTATATAAAATTAAGAAATATCTAAAGAGCGCTGTCTTACTGCTTCATATAAAATCATACCGGTAGCAACAGAAACATTTAAAGAATCGAAATCATGTAGCATTGGAATTCGTATAAAATGATCGGCACGTTTCATAACATCTTTGCTGATACCCGTGTCTTCAGCACCCATAACAATACAAGTTGGGATAGTAAAGTTTGCTTCATAAACAGGTACACTACCTTTCATTTGAGTGCCCAATACTTGTATGCCATTTAAGTGCAACACATCAATAGCTTGTTGTACCGATGGAATTCTACATAATAATATTTTAGTTAAGGCGCCTGCAGATGTTTTAATGGCTTCTTCGGTAAGCGAAGCGGCATGCGATATAGGTAAAATTAAACCTTGAGCTCCACAACATAGCGCAGAACGAGCAATGGCTCCAACATTACGCACATCGGTTACCCCATCTAATAGTACAAAAAGAGGTGTTGCTCCCGTATCTACCACATGAGAAATTGCATCTTGCAATTCTACATATTTCGTAAGACTTGTCCAAGCTAAAACCCCCTGGTGTTGCGCCCTTGTCATGCCGTTTAACTTCTCAATGGGCACTAAGCTAATAGGCACCTGCTGCACTTTTGCCAACTGTTTTATTTCACTGATCTCTGGTCCGGTTGCCGACTTCAATAAAAACAACTTTTCTATAGCATCTCCTTGCTGAAGTGCTTCTAAAATAGGTTTTCTGCCAATTAATAATGGAAGGGAGCGAACGGGTTTCATAGTTGAATATAAACTTACAAAAATAGATTAAGATAATGCGTATAGCGCATAAAAAACAGAACCGAAGTTCTGTTTTTTATACTGTTTTAATTAGGCCATATTATGAAAAACACGTTGCACATCATCATCTTCTTCCACGCGTTCTATTAATTTAAAAACTTCATCTGCTTGCTCATCTGAACATTGTACGGTATTTAAAGGCAACCATTCCAATTCTGAAGAAAGCGGTGTAATATTTCTTTCTTCTAAAGCACGTTGCATATTACCAAAATCCTGGAAATCGCAACGAATAACAATATTACCTTCTGCATCTTCCCCTAATTCATCCAATCCAAAATCAATTAATTCTAATTCTAATTCTTCCATCACCATGCCTTCCGGATTTAATTTAAATACTCCATTATGTTTAAAAAGGAAGCCCACAGAACCACTATTACCTAAAGTACCCCCGCCTTTATTAAAATGCGAGCGCACATTGGCAACTGTTCTGGTGGTGTTGTCCGTAGCTGTTTCTACTAAAATAGCTACTCCATGCGGTGCATATCCTTCATATAATACCTCTTCATAGTTACTCTGATCTTTACCTAAAGCCACTTTTATTGCATTCTCAATTCTATCTTTTGGCATATTGATAGATTTTGCATTACGCACAATGCGACGCAACATAGGATTGGTATCTGCGTCAGCACCACCCTTTTTTACTGCAATTGCAATTTCTTTACCAATTCTAGAAAACTGTTTTGCCATGCGATCATAACGAGCAAACATGGTAGACTTACGAACTTCGAAAATACGACCCATAAATATTGATTTATTTTAAGTATGCAAAAGTACTTTTTTTACTTTATTAATAAAAATGATTTTGGTTCATTTATAGATATTATACAGCAGGTATAGAGGATGCTAGCTACATTATGTATCTTTGCCAACATGGATGCATTAATTGGAAAATTCAATACCCTAGAAGTCATCAAAGAAGTTGAATTTGGTATATACTTAGATGGAGGTTCTTTAGGAGAAATCTTACTGCCTACCCGTTTTGTGCCTAAAAACATACAAGTAGGCGATATGGTATCGGTATTTGTTTATCACGACAATGAATCTCGCCTTATAGCTACTACAATGACACCGCATGCCTGCGTTGATGAAGTTGGATATTTAGAAGTAGTAAACAATACCAAGGCGGGTGCTTTTGTTCAGTGGGGCATTATGAAAGATATTCTGGTGCCACTTTCCCAACAAATTACTCAATTATATGTGGGCGATGCTTACTTTATTTATTTATATATCGATGAAATGACGGGGCGTGTGGCTGGCACTCAGAAATTAAAACGTTTCCTTCAAAATGAAACCTTAAGTGTTCAAGAAAAAGAAGAAGTTAGCATTATGTGGTATCGCAAAACTAATATTGGCTACGAGGTTATAGTAAATAATCAACATTTTGGTATGATCCATTTTAGCGATGTTGTGGGCAACCCGGTGATCGGTGAAAAAACTAAGGGTTTTGTAAAGAACATAAGACCTGACAATAAGTTAGATATTGGCATTGGTATAATGGGCTATAAAAAAGTAAGTGCAGAGGAACAGAAAATATTAGATGCTTTGCAAGCAGCAGGTGGCTACTTACCCCTTCATGACAAAAGTAATCCTGAAGAAATATACGAAGCATTTGGCATCAGTAAAAAAACCTTTAAAATGATTATCGGTTCTTTATACAAACAGCAAAAGATAAATTTAACGCAGACGGGGATTCAGTCTATCGCCGAGTAAGCATATTAAGCAAATGCCGACCAGCATAAGATTCCCAAGCCCAAAAGCACCCAGTAAAAAGACGTTATAGCAGACATAGATGGTTTCATAAATACATAAACGAATTTATCTTCACTTTATTGTAAATAAAAAACGCTTCTGAAAAGAAGCGTTTTTTATTTACAAATCTATAAGCCGGATTCTGTCTTAAGTGCAAGCACTTATAGGCTATCATTTATCTAGGATTCACTTCACAATGAACCTCCATCTGCCAACCCATCAAGAAACATCCGAAGATGATTGCAGCGAGTAACCGCAAATTCCTGACCTATTTGGCATTTCAGCGTACAAGGTTTACCCCAATTTACTGTTACCAATAAATTCCGTAGGCTCTTACCCTACATTTTCACCCTTACCATTTGCATGGCGGTAATTCTCTGTGGCACTTGCTGTATCTTATTTTCACAAGACCCCACCCGTTAGGTGGTGTACTACTCTATGCTGTCCGGACTTTCCTCACTTGATTTTTCACAAGCGCGATAACCCAATTTGTAAGTTACAAAGTTACTTATTTTTTCAGTCTAAATTAGAAGCTTTTCCAACCCTGAGCTATTAGCGGATGCCTATTACCTTGCTTGGTTTCTAAAAAACAGCCCTTATCCGCTTCAGTTATATAGCCTATAATACTAATTTTCTCTTGCATAGGCATTTTATCATATTCTGCTTGCGAAATAGTGAAGAGTAATTCATAATCTTCTCCACCACTCAAGGCACAAGTTGTGCTATCTATACCCAAATCAAAAGAAACTTCTTTTGTTTCGCTATGAATTGGAATCTTCTCTTCATAAACTACACAACCTACCTGACTATCCTTGCACAAATGCAAGAGCTCTGAGCTCAAACCATCACTTACATCAATCATACTGGTTGGTTGTATGGCTTGCTCATCGAGCCACTCAATAATATCCTTTCTTGCTTCTGGTTTTAATAGACGCTTTACGATATAATCTCTTGCTTCTAGGTCGGGCTGGACAGCAGGGTTTTCTAAAAATATTTTCTTTTCTCTTTCTAATAATTGCAAACCTAAATAGGCTGCACCTAAATCTCCCGATACACAAATTAGGTCGTTAACTTGCGCACCACTTCTGCAAACAAATTTATCCGTAGCCACTTCTCCAATTGCTGTTATACTGATCACCAAACCTTTAGGACTACTACACGTATCGCCACCAACCAAATCTACATGATATTGTTCACAAGCTGCGTGAATACCAGCATAGAGCTCTTCGAGCGCCTCTACAGAAAAACGATTAGATACGGCTATGCTAACTGTAATTTGTGTAGGATTTGCATGCATAGCATAGATATCAGAAACATTTACCGAAACCGCTTTATAGCCCAAATGTTTTAATGGTGTATACATTAAGTCGAAATGTATACCTTCTATTAAAAGATCCGTACTTACCACCGTTTGTTTTCCAAAATGATCTATAACGGCTGCATCATCACCGATACTTAAAACTGTTGAAGCATTTTTAATTTCAGCTTCTTGTGTTAAATGATCGATTAGTGCAAATTCCCCTAATGAGGCAATATCAGTTCTTTGTTCCATAATTATGAATTCAATTCGTTTAATAAATCAGCATGTATATGATCATTACTAGCCAACATTTCTGGTTCAAAAATAGCATGTTCGTCTCCTTTAAAGTTGGTGACCCTACCGCCTGCTTCCCTTACCAAAAGTAATCCAGCTGCCAAATCCCATGGGTTAAGAAAATATTCCCAGAAAGCATCAAATCGCCCGCAGGCAACCCAACACAAATCTAAAGCAGCAGACCCCAACCTGCGAATAGGCAAACCTCGCTTTATCAATTTTGAAAACACGCGTAAAGGGTCTGTTGAATTATCGTAATGATAAGGAAATCCTGTAACCAAAAATGCGGTATTAAAATCAGCTTTAGAGGAAACGGAAATGGGATCACCATTTAAATAGGCTCCTTTCCCTTTTTCTGCAAAGAAAAATTCATCCATCATCGGATTATAAATTGCTCCAAGCATTATTTCATTGTCCTTTTTTAATGCAATACTCACACAACACAAGGGTACACCATGTGCGAAATTAACGGTGCCATCTATAGGATCTATAATCCATTGAAAGGGAGAAGCATTGGCCGTAGCTCCGTCTTCTTCACTTAATATAGAATGATCGGGGAAATGGTGTTTAATTTTATTAATTATAACAGACTCGCAAGCGGTATCCACTTCTGTTACAAGATCATTGATACCTTCTTTATGTTCAATCTCAAAGTGACCCTGAAATCGCTCCAAAAGTATAGCTCCAGCCTCATGGGTAGCTTCTAAAAGTACCTTTTTTATGTTCTCCATTACTTATAATTCTATTTTATTACCTAAGTAATAATCAATAATTTTAGTTTTGAATAGTAACTCGTATTTAGCAATTAGCATAGTGCCATTTGCCTTAAAAGCAGCATTCTGTGTATTCAAATATTCTACCGTATTGATAAGCCCAAGATCAAATCTTTTTTTAGCTATTTCAAATGCACTTTCAGATGCTTGATAGGCAATAGCACTTGCTGTATATTTCATAATAGCTTGTTTAGCATCCTGATAAGCTTTGTAAACATCTTGTTTCAATTTCACTTGAGCAGCATCCACTAATAACTGCTGTTGCTGTATAGCAATTTTACTTTGCTGCACAGCAGTTCTTGATTGAAAGGCATTAAATAAAGGTATAGATGCAGACAAAGCAATCGTTTGCCTAAAATTATTATCTACTTGTGTGTTAAAAGGTATTACAGCTGTAGTATAATTATACTTAGGAGTTAAAACTGGATAATCTACATTGTTAATATTCACTAGGTACGGAGTTGTTGAAGTGCCGGCAACAGACACGTCTGCTATTTGCTTATATGAAGTAGCATAAGTGGAGCCAAATTGAGCAGATAAAGAAAACTGAGGCAACAATAGGGAGCGCGCATATTTAAAGTTTTTTATAGCTGCTTGCTCTTTAATTTGTGCACTTTTAATAGTTCCTACATGTTGCAAAGCAGCTTCAAAAATAACTTGTGGATCTTTAGCCGTTAATAATGAAGAAACATTCATAGCTAAAGAAGGAATATCCAAGACAAAGGGCTCTGAAAAATCTAAATTCATGAGCACTTTTAAATCTATATGTGCATTATTTACTTCATTGAAGGAGGCAATATATGCAACGCTATCATTAGCTAACTGCGCGTGTAATTGAGCTACATTCAATACGGTTAATCTACCTGCTTGTTCAAAGCTGATGCTTTGTTGATATTGTTTTAAAGAAAAATCTACTTGTTTTTGGGCAATATCTAATTGCTCGTTCGCTAATAAGTATCTTAAATACCCTGTAGCTATATTGAGGGAAATATCGTCTTTTAATTGATCATAATCTGCACTAGCAGCTGAAAGTAAATGTTTATTTTTTTGAATTAAACTTCTTTTTTGAAACCATCCAAATAAAAGAACATCTGCATTGCCACTTAAATTTAAAAAATCATAACTCCCATTTACAAATTGGTTACTTGTAGGATCAACACTCCTACCATAGCTTCTACCATAATTAGTACCTGTATTGAAATTAGGTAGCTGTGCTAATTGAGATTGCTGATAGGTTAAGGATTGCAAACGCTTATTTAATTCACTTTGCTTTATTTGAATATTATGATCCAATGCATACTGCACACAAGCTTGTAAGGTCCATTTTGAATTAGGAATAGCCAAGGCACTTGCACACCATAAATGCAAAAAAAACACTATTAAAAGTAAATGTAGTTTAAATTTCATATAAGTTAAAATAGATAATAAAATAAAGGATGAAGTTTTTCTTCATCCCTATATATTACTTACCGGAAGTAACTAGAAAATCCTTATCGTTGATATATACTATGGCTTGTTTATTTTTGAAATATGATTTTGGGAGTGCAACAATTAAAACAGGCTTTATGCTAAATGTATTAGTTGCGCCAACCGTTTTCTTAAATCTAATCTGAATAACCTTGTCCTTTATATAAGCACGCTCACACACTAGTTTTACTTCATTGCTAGTTACAGGTGATAAATAAGCATAAACAAGATTTTTTTCAAAGTCAATGATAGTTGTAGATTTACCCATTACGGTAGCTGGATGAAAATACATATCAAATGTTTTCTGATCTTTAATCAAAATTAAATCTTCATCTTTTAGTTCATTTATGGTAGAAAAATAACCTTCAATAGTAGTAAATGGAATGCCATCTGAAATCTTAGGTACCGCTTTTTTCTTATCAAGCTGTTTAATTAATCTATACTTTAATCCACCACTAAATGTGTTTGTAGTTTTTTCAACTTTTAATTTATAGGTATAACCTTCTTCATAATTAAATCCCTCAACAGATTTAGGATCAACATACGTTATGACAGCTCCTTCTTTTAAGATTAAACATGGACTAGTTTGACCTAAAATCTGAGTGCTACATTGTTGAAAATGATCGGCAACTTCAACAGTTGTTTTAACTTGAGCCGCAACCGAAAGGGATATAAAAGAAACGATAATGAATAAATTCAGAGCTTTCATATAATAATTTTAGTATACAAAAATACATTTATTAGCCCAATGCTAGATCGATTTTATTAAAAAATAACATTTTATATCTAAATTCAAGTAAATTGCAAGACGAATTAATACACTAATATGTTTATAGAACCTAGTAAGAATGCTAAAACAAAAGGTTGGATAGAAGTAATATGTGGTTCTATGTTTTCAGGTAAGACAGAAGAATTAATTAGACGCTTAAAAAGAGCTCAATTAGCCAATCAAAAAGTAGAAATTTACAAACCTAGTATTGATATTAGATATGATTCTCAAGACATTGTTTCGCACAATGACAATCGCGTATTAAGTACTCCCGTTGAAAACTCTCAACATATCCTTTTATTGCATACCGATGCAGATGTCGTAGCTATAGATGAAGCACAATTTTTTGATACCGAGATCAGCTATGTTGCCGAGCAATTAGCTAGCAAAGGTGTAAGAGTGATTATTGCCGGATTAGATATGGATTTTAAAGGTATTCCATTTGGCCCCATGCCTGCATTATTAGCCAAAGCAGATTATATCACGAAGCTTCATGCTATCTGCATGAAATGCGGAGATATCGCTAATTATTCGTTTAGAAAAACAGAAGATGAGGACAAGGTTATGTTAGGAGAACATGACACATATGAAGCAAGATGCAGATCTTGTTACAATAATGGATAGGGTTTCACAACTATTAACGATGTAATACGTGCAGTAGCCCCTTTCTCTTGCTCAAAAAATTGGGTAGATTTTTGTTTAAAAACTGTTGAAGGAAATTCCATTTCATAGAAACGAATTGCTGAAAGGATTTCTTCCAAGGACTCGCAAGAGGTAGCCAATTTATTTTCAATTAATAAGTTAGCTTCCCGATAGGCTTTATAAACAGGTCCGAATAAAACAGGAATTGCCCTAACAGCTGGTTCAATAACGTTATGAACACCATCCTTGTCAAATCCTCCTCCAATCCACGCCATGTCTGCTGAAGCATAAATATTATTTAAGATCCCAATCTTATCAATAATTAAAATATCACCATCTAATTTGTTTTCATCTGACCATAATAGCGCAGATGGGAATATTTTTTTTAGTTGAAAGATATGTTCAGTATTTACTTCATGTGGAACAATAATGAGCTTCCAAACTGGACTAATTTTCTTTTGCAATTGAGCTAATATTCGTTCATCACGCAACCAGGTACTTCCTGTAACAAATAATTTTGATGAACCCTTAAATGCTTCTATTTCATCTAATGATGGAGTGCGTAATGCATGGTCTACTACCCTATCAAATCTAGTATCACCCACCACGCTCACCTTCAATATACCTTGTTTATTAAGAAGGATTTTTGAATAATCATCTTGAACCATAATATGAGTATAGCAATTCAGCATATGCCTAAAAATAGCGCCATACCATTTAAAAACTAATTGATTCTTATTAAAAATTGCGGAAACTAAATAGGTAGGAATGGCCATTTTTTTTAAATAATCAAGATAAAAATACCAGGATTCGTATTTAATAAAAAAAACAGCCTCGGGTCGAATTAGATTAATAAATAACAAAGAATTCTTCTTATGATCAAAGGGCAAATAAAATACATAATCATTCTCCCCTTTATTAGCTATTGGAACATAACCAGAAGGAGAAAAAAAAGTAACAATAAATGCATGGTTTGGATAAGTAAGCCTTAATGCTTGTAATAAAGGAACAGCTTGTTCGTATTCACCTAAAGATGCTGCATGCAGCCATATTCTAGGTCTGTTTTCACTTTGCAGGCTATTGGCAACATGCTCAAGCAATTGCTTCCTACCTGCTATAAAAAGACGAGCCTTATCATTCGTAAATGCAGCAAATTGAGCAGCAAAACGATATAAACACAAGGCGATTTGATATAGTATTACACTCATTATTCAAAACTAAATTCAGTGTTTTCACGACGAAAGATAGGAATGTACCAACCTACATGCACACCCATTAAAACATCCGTTCTTTTCTCATTTCCAGGTCGCATTACATCATATAAATAATCTCTTCTACCCTGAGTAAAGCCAAGTAAACAAGATACTCCTACATGAAAATTAATCAACTCATTCTTAGCAAAGACTGCATAGCCCAAATACTCTTCAATATACCAACCATTTGATAAACGATCATAACCTTTCAAATAATCTGATTTCAATTGTGGAACTGCATTGTCTTTATTGTAAATATTTATTTTATGTTGAATGAATCCAATGGTATTCATCCACAAAATACCATTATCCCCATTACGCTTAGATACATTGAATAGTTTTCCAAATTGCAGTCCTGTTGTATATCCTCTTTCTAATACGCTCAAGCCAATCTTCTGTCCTGCTTGGTTTAAAACTTGTCCACTGGCATCTGTAATATTAGACAATAGAGAATCTTCTTTTATAGTACCCCCATTTAATAAATCCCATACGATACCAACAAAATAATTTTTATCAGTTTTATATTGAATACTTGGACCTACTCGAATACTATTTCCAAATCTATTGGCCAGATCAGCAGAGGGAAAGTCGAGATGAAAATTTACACCAATTATGAATCCTTTATTAATAGTTGACTTTTCTTTCCCAAATAAATCATCTTGCGCAATCGCAAGATTTGAAATTAACAAAAGAAGTATAAATAATTGAATTCGTTTCATAGGTTGATTTCAAAGTTAATATAATAATGTTTAATACTTATATAAAAAGTAAAAGCCATCTAAAAAGATGGCTAAATTATATTTATAACTAAACAAAATAAAACTACTTGTTAAGGTCTTTTCTTTTTTTAACACCGTAAGCTATGGCACCAGCCACAAGAACCGTTAATCCTCCATCTAAAGGAACATCATTAACAGTCCCATCTCCACCACCTCCATCTGGTGGATTGGTTTGTGCAATTGCAGGTAGAGAAAGTGCAAAAAATATAAATAAAAATTGTAAACGTTTCATAATTGTTATTTTGATTGAATTTATTTGATAAAGAGTCTTAATAGTATACTTACTAATTTGTTATTAAAATTTTACTATTGAAGTGTTTAGTATTTGAATTTAAAGAAGCATTATATATTCCTGGAGCTAAATCAGGTAAATTAACTTTAATTTGCGATGCACCATTATAATCCAAATTTTCAGAAAACAATTCTTGACCTAAAACGTTGGTTATTTTAACTGCATATTTTGAAGCAGGCAATTGAGATACATTCCAAACTAATTGATTATTAATAATAGGATTTGATTGTAAAGCAACTGATGCATTTTCCAATAACTCAATACTAGATGGAATAGCTTTTTTAAATACTATAAATAATCTATTGTTTTTAAATGATGCAGAATCCGCTGTTACATTAAAATTGTATGATGAGGTATCTATCAAACTTATTGATTGCGTAAGATTTTCATATCTATCTATTAAGAAAGCTTGAATACCATTTTTGGATAAATTATCGGGATTAACATACAACGTGTAATTTTTATTCTTCATTTGTTTAAAATCTATTTGCAAAGTATCAGCAACTAACAATTGATCTTTAGTTAAAATACCAAGCGTTGTATCGTGGTATTTAAGACCAATAGTTTCATCCATATTACTTAATTTCAGTGCATCACCTTTACCAATTTCTTCAGAATACATAGGATCATAAGAAACAACAAAACCATCTTGCGGAGTCAAACCAGCGTTTTTACGATCTGTTTGATATAAAGAGAACGACAAAGAAGCATCTACTCCATTTGTTCTCATAGTATTAGACAAATTTGTATAGCCACCTTTTGCAGCTTCGGTAAATGTTAAAGTTGGATTTGCAGCAGTTGTAGTTACAAAGAAAGCTTGTCCCGGTTGTATAAATCTATTAGCAACACCCGCACTAGCAGTACCTTGTTTATTAACAGAAACATACGCTCCATTAGTGCCTAATTTGGCATCATAAATGGCATAAGAATCGCCTAAACCAGAACTAGTAACTAAATTCCAATCTATAGTACAAGGATAAGGATTTGCTACCAAACTGAATTTAGAAGCTGTATTATTTAACGCAGGAGAAGAACTTGAAGTCAATGCAACATTTCCTGTAACTATAGTTCCCGTTGTTCTTAATGTTGTAGCGCCACTATAATTCGTATTACTTGTTAACGGATGACTTCTATCACCTCTTAAAAACAATAAATAGGGGTTATTTGCTGACATAGTACCTGAATTTGTAGCTGCAACAGCAACCCAAGCATTAGTAGCATTATTATACGTATACATAGATGACGTACCCATTTGTGACAAATCAAATCCATTAGCACCAGTTGTTGAACCCGTAATTTGTGTTCCATATCCAGGGTAAGCATTTACATTAGTAGTTGAAGTATTATTTTGACCTTCTTGAAAATTATCATTAATTGAACCTACTGTATTCAGTTCTGGACAAACTATTCTATAAGCTCTGCCGGTAGTGTTGGAAGGATAATTTCGTTCAATGGTAATATTTCCACTAATAGCTGCACCATTTGTAACGGCAGGAATAACTGCTGTAGATGCCCATCCAGTTGATTTTAAAGTTAAGTTAGTTGCTCCACGATTGTTTGCAGTAGAACTTGTAGTTAAAGTGCCATTTAATAAATTTAGCGTTTTATAAACATCCAATTTGGTACCAATTGTAGCAGATCCAGCAGCAGCTTTATTCATAGTGAAATTCTGCAACTGTTCATAAGCTGCTTTAAATTTAACTGTACCAGTAGCACCAGTACTATCCAATATTAAATCAGATGTTGAGGAACCCATAAAAGCGCCACCTGTTCCGCTGATAGCACCTTTTACATTAGTGATATAGTTGTTAATATTCCAATCTCCTGCAGTAAATGCCACAGTGCCTGAAATGATAATATTCCCCAAAGGTTTAACTCCGCTTATATTGTTAATAACAACATTGTTTAATCTAGTTGTTGTAGATAAATCTGAAGCAGCTGTTTTGGTTGCTGTACCCCCAATAGTTTGTAAACTTGTGCCAGCAAATCGAATTGTACCACCTTGCACTGTATGTGGAGTAGTTTGATTATTTACATAATTACCCGTTAAATAAACATCACCTGCATAGGTAAAATTGGAATTTATATCATTGGTCATTGCACCACCTATATACAAGGAGGTACCCGTAGCTACAGATAATGTTGTATTCGAATACAGGGCCTGGGAAAAAGCATTGTTATACAAACCTAACAGACATAAACCTATTAAAATAATTACTTTTGAATTCATGGGTACATTTTTTA
>CAIWHF010000228.1 GCA_903912405.1 uncultured Bacteroidota bacterium
AACAGCAACTACAACAGGTGGATTAAGCATTGGAACAAGTTTAACTACAGGAACTCTTACGTTTGGCGGTGGGCTTCAAACAGGAACAATTACAATTGGGCAAAGCAACCAAAATCAAATTATCAATATTTGTAATGGAGCTACGCAGTCGGGAAAATCTGCAAACATTAAAATAGGTGCTAATGGCGCAGCTGGTTCTTCTACTACAATAAGCATTGGTTCAGCACCAAATCCAAGTACGTGCCAAACCAATATTCACGGGTTTGTTGTTTTTGATACTAATATATCACAAAATCCTACAACGGTGGCTTTATTGCCAACTGTAGCTTCGGGATTTGCAGCGGCAGGTGATAGATACTTTGTATCAAATGCACTAGCTCCTACATTTGGGGCAACTGTGGTTGGAGGCGGAACTGTTTATGTTCCTGTTTATTGTGATGGTGCAGTTTGGAAGGTGGGTTAATCATGGCATTATTAAAAGCAATTAAGACTAATTTTGGTATTGATGCTACTTACTGGAATATCTTTTCTATTCAAGAAGACTTCAAGAACTCTGCCAATGAGATTGTAATTGTTGGTTATGCTTCTAAAGAAGTAAGAGATGCTGACCTTGATCCTGTGTCATGGCAAAACTTAAGATTCATTGGTAACGATTATATTAAAGATGCTACTCGTGCAGAAGTTTACAAGGCACTCAAGGCTAAAGACTTCTCTGATGCTATGGATGCCTAATGTTTGGATTTAGTCCATTTTCTGGATTACCATTTAGTACACTACCGGCTAGTGGTGCAGTTATACAATATGGGGTTGCAAGTGTAACCTGTACGAGTTCAGTAGTAGCCAGTGCAACATTAGTTCAAAATGCAGTTGCAAGTATTACTTGTACATCAAGTGTTATATTAACGGTAGGATCTACATATTATGGGGTTGCTGATGTAACCGCAACAAGTAGTGTGGATGCATTACCAACTAAATTTACCTTTGCTAACGCAGTTATTAATGGTTTAAGTCTAGTAACAGTAGATGGTAGTGGTAAGTATTTTGGTGCTGGAGTTATTGCCAATACATCTGTATTGAGTGCTTTAGCTACCAAGTATTTAATTGGTGCTGGTGCTATAACATCAACGTCATTGTTATCTGCTGATGGTGTAAGAATTGCAACTGTAGAAGCATTAATAGATTCTACATCGTTATTAAGTGCTGCATCTGTAGTTACATACGGTGGTGAAGCTATAATAGTTTCAAGGTGCTATGTTAATGCATATGCTAACTATAGAACTAATGGCTATGCTTATATAATTAATTCTTCTGATGTATCTATTTATGGGCATATTTTAGGTGATAATTGGTCTAATGTAACGGTAGATAATAATACTTGGAATGATGTTGCAGTAAACACAAATACATGGGTAGATAGTACGGTAGGAAGTAATGTATGGACAGATAGTGCATCAAGTTCTAATACATGGACAGATGTATCGGTAAATAGTAATCAATGGTTACGTCAAGGATAGAAAAATGGCAAAAAATAAGATAAGTGATTGGAGTTCTACCGCAGCCAGTAACACGGATGTTGGTGGTATTAATATTGCGGAGGGGATGTTACCTTCAGACGTAAACAATGCCATGCGTGAGATGATGGCACAGGTCAAGGATATGCAGACCGGTGTAGATGGTGATAACTTTGTGGTTGGTGGTACACTATCAATTACAGGTGCTGGATCGTTAGGTTCTACTGCTACAGATGCGATTAAAGTTCCTGTTGGCACGACAGCACAAAGACCAACAGCAGTAACTGGTCAAATTCGTTTTAATAGCACACTAGGTGTGTTTGAATCTTATAATGGTACTGCATGGGGATCAATCGGTGGCGGTGCTACTGGTGGCGGTGCAGATACCGTGTTTATTGAGAATAGTAAAGTTATTACAACTAATTACACAATTACTACAGGTAAGAATGCAATGTCTACAGGTATTTTAACAAT
>CAIWHF010000229.1 GCA_903912405.1 uncultured Bacteroidota bacterium
ATAACGTCCCATTCTTCTACCGTATAATCCTTAGTTTCTATGTTTCCAGTTATATCGTCAACGCTAGTTACTCTACCGTAAATTGCAGGTTCAGAACCTATCACTTTTATATAATCTCCTACTTTAACTTTTTGAACTTCGGGTTGTTTAGGTGGTTCGTTTCCAGGAGTTCCTCCTCCGCCTCCTCCGCCACCACCAGTTCCGCCACCACCAGTTCCGCCATCTTTTTTCTTTGCAAAAGCTTCTATCCAACCTAAAGTTCCTCTCCAGTCAAGAGGACGAACTTGTCTTGGAATATTAAATCCCCCTTGACCATTATCTGCCTCTAAACTTAAACAAGGATAAGATGAATTATTTTTCCAAATCTTATGGGCTAACGTAACAAGTAATGCTTGTTCTGCTTCAGTCATACCAAGATTGATTGAAATGTCCATAGCTTGATTAGAATGAATTTTCTCAAAATTAGTTCTTAATGTTGCGCCACAGTGACCTTGAACTATATGACCCATTTCGTGTTTCATAGCCACCCTAACTTCATCATCAGTCAATAAAGCTTGGCTAGATGGAAAAGCAACACAATATGCGCCAGTGCCATATTCAGTTTCTATATCATCGTTATAATATGAATAAAAAGTTGGTTTTTGAAATATAGATGCTTTGGTGTAAAATTGATAATCGAATTGCACAACAACTTGAATGGTCGAATTCGGAAATTCAACAAATTTTTTCGCCCTTTCGAACTCATAAGCAAGCTGTTCTTCTGTTTTAATAGCGTGATAGTATTCAAAATAATCATAAATAGCATCAATAACATCTTGAACTGAACTTATCGTTCCCTCAAAAAGATTACCTGCACTTTTGATATATTCTTCTATTAGAGGATGACCAGGATCAATAGATTCTAATTGTTTTACTTCTTCGACAAATCTTCCAATTACGTTATCTCTACCATTCAAATACAATAGATTAAGAGTATCGGTAGAAGCGATTGCTGACGATTTAAACATTTTCGTAAAATCTTTTTCAGACTTACCTTGTAAGCTTGCTAATTCATCGTTATTTATAGGAATCTGTTTCTTTGCCATTTTAAATTACTTTTATTATCACGCTGGGATAACGCTATCAATTTCGGAAATCATATAATCACTAGGGTTTGATTTTACATTATTAGCTTTAGTTATAGAATAATCTCTAACTTCTTCTGGAGTGTTAGGCGAACCTGCTAAATTAATGATTGCGTTAGGGAATCTTTCTGCGTAATAATCAATAGATTTTTTAATTTCGTCAGTTAATCCTTGCTGGCTTTCAAAAGTGTTAGTAATCATAATCCATATTGGTCTTGGAAGATTATCATAAACTTCTTTCTCGATTAATTTAATATTTGCCAAAGAATTAAAATATCTAAGTCTAAGTGGAACATCTTTTACTGGAGATGTTAAATTTAAAATATTATTATCTATAATTACAGGGCCATTCGCAATAATTTCTTCTATTGTAGCTTTTGGATCAGTGATAGCAGCATAGTTTCCTTCTACAACAGAATCCACTAAATTACTTGGAACGCCAACAGCATATCTAACGATAAACGGTTTGTACGGCTCAATTAATGCAAAAACTTCTTGAGCAGCAGATTTGGCTTGAGATTCCGAATCAAAAGTCTTACCAGTAATCATTTTAATTAGCTTAATCATATTTTCATCTTGCACCTCAACCAATTCCATAGAACCATCATAAGGTATGTATGGAGAGTGGCAAATAAATTTAGTTTGAATAAATGGAATAGAACTAACTAACATTTTAGTTACAACAGTAGGCTTATTGTTTATTAATGATTTTTCAATTAATCTAAATCCTAATCGTACTAAATTAGATGCTCTTATTTGAAGATTTCCAGCAGTGCCAGTTATTTCGGTGCTACCAGTTTTAGTTTTTTGAATAGCAACGCTTTCTTTAAATAAATCCCCAACAATATTTACTATTTTTTGGTATTTATTAGTAATAATTTCTACTTGTTCAGGTTCAGGGTTGTTAAAATTATTAATACTCAACCCCGCCTCCGCGAAAAAATCGTCTGCCTCCTCTTTAACTTTTTCATCGTTTGTTCCAGCACCAGCCCCCTGCACACTTTTAAATATACAATTAATTGCAGGCTTCCAATATTTTTCAACAAAATTGTCGGAAATTATTTTAAAATACATTGTTTTGTAAGGATCCGTTGTTTCATTAAAGTTTTCTTTCAATAAATTAATGATAGTGCTAGTAGGTGTTCCTGTTTGTTGCACACCACCAAATAAAACATCTGGGAAAAATCCCAAAGTCCACTGTAAATTCATTTCGTCTAATGGTTTACCAGTAAGAGATACATTAATACTTGCCATTTGACTTGCAATAGTTACCATATTAGACTCCTTTTGTACTCCAACTTTGTCTGGTTTATCGTTAAATGGTTTCGGTCCAGGAACACTAGAATCTACAACGCAAGTATGGAAATCTTGTCTGTCTTTCATAAACATTGCTTCCCAGTCATATCCTACTGGAACACCTGAGTCGCCAGAAGGTTTAGTGAAGTCTTTGGGAGGATTATAAAGAGATTCTTTAATTACTATTTTCACAAAACGTCTATAAAGAGCTGGAGAACCTTTCTCCATATTCCTTAAATCATTCGCAATAGCAATAATTCGAGTATCGGTAATGTCAACGCTTGGATTATCTAAAGCTGCATCAAGACGTTTTTTTCTTATTCCTGTATATTCAGCAAATTTAATGTCGTATTCTGGATAGCTTCTTAATCCAGATAATTTCCAACCCTTTAATTCTCTTTCACGAACAATGTGTAAAAGAGGTGCGTATTTATCTTTATCTTGTTCTTCAACCTTGTCAATCTCATCAAGAATTAACCAGAAATTACCATAACCTTGAATAGTTGATATGTATAAAAGAGAATCAGCGTAAATATATTTACTCACAACATCTGCACAGACTTTAGGTTCTTTCTTTACTTTCGCCTCTTTAATCTGTTCTTCTGTTTTTTTAAATGTCAACAAAGCTGTCTTTAATTCCTCAACAAATTTATATTGTCCATTACCTTCAAAAGCTTTAGTATA
>CAIWHF010000230.1 GCA_903912405.1 uncultured Bacteroidota bacterium
AGCGCAAAGTTACATAGAAACGATGCAAAATGTGAGGCACAGAAAAAAATGTTTTGTATCTTGCCCATCTAAATTAGTTCAAAATTAGCTTGTATGAAATCAGCCCCCATAAAATTTGGAACCGACGGATGGCGCGCCATCATTGCTCAAGACTTTACAGAATATAATGTAGCTCGTGTTGCGCAAGGTTTAGCTACATGGCTCTTACAACACGATGCACAACCGAGTGTTGTGATTGGTCATGATTGCCGTTTTGGCGGACCCTTATTTACAGAAATCGCAACGCGTGTATTGGGTGCCAATGGCATTAAAGTTTATCTTGCAAAAGGATTTGTGAGCACGCCCATGGTTTCCTTAGGTGTGTTATTGCACCAAGCACATCAAGGGGTCGTAATTACTGCTTCGCACAATCCACCTACTTATAATGGTTTTAAATTAAAAGGCGCACATGGCGGACCAACCAGTCCGAAAGATATCGCTGCGGTAGAAGCATTGATACCAGATGATATAGACATGCCTACTATCCAATTAGAAGACCTAGAAGCTAAAGGTTTATTAGTGTATGTAGATTTAGAAAGCAGTTATATCGACTATTTAAAAACCAAATTTGATTTTGAAGCCTTACGCACATCGCCTTTCAAATTAGCCTATGATGCCATGTTTGGTGCCGGACAAAATGTGATACGAAAATTATTACCGCAAGCAATCTTATTACATTGCGAGCACAATCCAGGTTTTGAAGGCACTGCACCAGAGCCTTTGGATAGAAATCTACAATTGCTATCTCAAACGATACAACAAACACCAGAAATAAAAATTGGCTTAGCTACTGATGGCGATGCCGATCGCATAGGACTTTATGATGAAGACGGACAATTTGTAGATGCTCATCATATCATTTTATTATTAGTACACTATCTCCATAAATACAAAAAGCTCAATGGTAAAGTAGCCATTGCTTTTTCGGCTACCGATCGTATTAAGCGCATGGCGGAGCAATACCAATTGCCGGTGGAAGTCACCAAAATTGGCTTTAAATACATTAGCGAAATCATGATCCATGAAGATGTATTAGTAGGTGGCGAAGAAAGTGGCGGCATTGCCGTAAAAGGTCATATCCCTGAGCGCGATGGCATTTATGATGGCTTAGTGATTTATGAATTCATGACCCAAACAGGCAAATCACTCAAAGAACTCTGCCAAGAAGTCTATGACGTAGTAGGCACTTTTGTCTATGAGCGCAACGACTTACACATCGATAATGCTAAAAAAGAAGCTATTATTAAAACCGCTTACGATGGTGGCTATGCACAATTTGGCAGCTATACCTACCATAGTGTAGAAACGATAGATGGCGTAAAATACCACCTCGATAATGGGGGCTGGGTAATGCTGCGCGCTTCGGGTACCGAACCAGTTTTGCGTATTTATGCCGAAGGCAATAGCAAAGCAGAAGCGCTGGATATTTTAGAGCAGGTAAAACAAACCATTTTATAAAGATCCCAAAGGAACTACGAAATGTAGTTCCTTTTTTTTGTTTACAAAAAAAATACGACTATCTTTGCATTTCCGGTAGGTCTTATACGGTCAGCTCCTGCTGAACTCCCCCAGGACAGGAATGTAGCAAGGGTAGGTGGTTGTAGCGTCGCGATGTAAGTAATCTACCGGTTTTTTATTTCTAGCATTTAATTACTCCTTTTTTATACTCAATAAAATACAAATCGTATGAAATTTTTTATCGACACCGCCAACCTCGATCAAATTAAAGAAGCCAACGACTTAGGTATCTTAGATGGTGTAACCACCAATCCTACCTTAATGGCTAAAGAAGGCATTAAAGGCACTGCTGCTATCAATGCGCATTACAAAGCAATCTGCGAAATCGTAGATGGTCCGGTAAGTGCAGAAGTATTAAGCACTACATTTGATGAAATGATTGCAGAAGGAAAAGTACTAGCTGCAATTCACCCTAATATCGTAGTGAAAATACCGATGATTAAAGATGGTATTAAAGCGATCAAATGGTTTACCGACAATGGTGTTAAAACAAATTGCACCTTAGTATTTTCTGCTGGCCAAGCAATTTTAGCTGCTAAGGCAGGGGCAACTTTTGTATCACCTTTCATTGGTCGTGTAGATGATAGCAATTGGGATGGCGTGCAATTAATTGAAGACATCGTAAGCATTTATAATGCACAAGGCTATTTAACAGAAGTATTAGCAGCTTCTATTCGCACTCCTTTACATATTGTAAAATGTGCTGAAGCGGGCGCCGATGTATGCACTTGCCCATTGAGCTCTATATTAGGTTTGCTGAAACACCCTTTAACCGATTTAGGTTTGCAACAGTTTATAAAAGACGCACAAAACATGCAATAAAATATTGCACTATAAAAAAAGAGCCCCGAATTTTCGGGGCTCTTTTTTTATGCATAGGCATAATC
>CAIWHF010000231.1 GCA_903912405.1 uncultured Bacteroidota bacterium
ATAATTACACGATGAATTAATTCATAAAGTGTATAGTTGTTTTTATTTGCTAAATCTCTTATGTAACTGTACACCGTTGATGTTTTTATGTTTAAATTTTTAGCTATTTCTTTTCTGGATATACCCTGTATTAACTGGTGAATAATAGTTGTTTCTATTCCATTTAAAATGGGTTCTATTATACTGTTTTGTTTTAGTATTTTTCTTTCTTTTATAAAATTACATACATATAAGTTTAGTTTTTTGTAATTTGCTAATGCATAGTCAAGTTCTTCAATTTTACCTAATTTGCATATAAATGCATTAAACTTATATACTTTTGCTTTATCTATATACGATTGGTTGTAATGTGCTGAGTAAATAATACATGGTATACCTCGTAAATGTGCTTGCTCTACTAATGCAAATTCTTTAGCTCCATCAAAGTCTAAATCACTAATAATAAGATCAATATTATTGTTTTCTAATGCAGTTATAGCATTGCTGTATTTATTGAACTGAATTATTTTTGCATTTGGATAAATATATAGAATGCTCTGCTCTAGAAATAAACAAGTATTTGTTTGGTCTTCTAAGATTAATATTCTCATACTTCATTAAATTTAAAATTCTCAAACATTATACCCTCTTCCCAGTTTAATATTCTGGTACCTTTTACTATGCTTAAACGCTCATTTAAAATTTGTTGTCCTCTTCTAGTTAATTTATTTTTGTAATCTAATTTTGCTGAATTGCTCAGAATGAATTTCGTATTTCCTTCCCCAACATCATCAATTCCTTATTATTCAGTCCTACCATAGTTCGTCCATGGGCTACGCAAATAAGCTATACCACAGCAACCTTAAACAGCCAATCATGGGTAGCCAATACTACTAACTTCCCCATTACGCAAAGAGGCTTTTGCTATGGGCTTAGCCCTCAACCTTCGGGTAATACCACACCGGTGGCTCCAGGCACAGGTCCTTTTAGCGCACCCATTGCTGGCCTGCAACCCAATACTACTTATTATATCAGAGCCTATGCAACCAATAGCTTAGGTACCTTTTACTCTGCCGATAGCACCTTCAAAACACTAAAACCCAATACCGCACCTATCATTAGCAGTATAGCCAATACCAACTTCTGCACCGCCGATTCTATAGCTTTTGTAGTGGTAGATAGCGAAACAACACCGGTGCATATGCAATACAGCATCAGCTCTAGCAATCCAGCCCTATTGCCACTAAGTGGGCTCAGCATCAGTGGAGCAGATACGCAAAAGCAATTTCACTTCATCCCTACAGCAGGGCAAAGCGGAAGCTCTTTAATTACAATCCAAGCAACAGATAGCAATGGCTTGCAAAGTAGCATAAGCTTCACGCTTAGCGTGGGCAGCCTACCAACCCTGAGCACGCAAGCACAAGGGTCAACGACATTTTGTACCGGCGATAGTGTGCGCTTGCAAGTAAATGCACCGAATAGCTATAGCTATCAATGGAATAAAAATGGAACCATCATTGCAGGCGCCTTACAAGCTAGCTATAAAGCAACACAGAGTGGTACCTATACCTGCGAAATGCATATGGGTAATTGCGTAGGAACAAGCACGGCTCAACAAATACAAGTAGTACCCGCACCTATAGCCAGCATCTCTACTCCAAATACCACGGTGATCTGCAACGGACAAGGGGCTTTACTACAAGCTGCTACCGGAGTAGGCTATACCTATCAATGGACCATGAATGGCTTTGATATAGCAGGCGCTACCAACCCAACCTATACAGCTACCATTGGTAGCTACTATACCGTGAAGGTGAGCAATGGCTATTGTGCACGCACTTCATCGCCCATAACCATAACAGTAAACACAGCACCGGTAGCCATCATTCATTGGAATGGCACACAATTGTTTTCACCGATAAGCTT
This sequence comes from uncultured Bacteroidota bacterium, assembly GCA_903912405.1. GTDB lineage: Bacteria > Bacteroidota > Bacteroidia > Chitinophagales > Chitinophagaceae > CAIWHF01. The sequence goes on from CAIWHF010000231.1 coordinate 1,906, forward strand.
TTACAGTTATCAATGGTACTTCAATGGCGTACTCATCCCCGGCGCTACAGGTCAGTATTATACACCAACGCAAGCAGGTTTGTATTATGTGATGGTGGGCAATGAGAATGGTTGTAAGAGCTTGTCGCCCAACTATAACCTCCTCACTTTATCAATTAATAGCTTAAACACACCAAGCTTAAGCATCTATCCCAATCCTACAACAGGCATGTTGCAAGTAGCTGACTTCAAAGAAGGGACGCTATATGTGTACAATGCGATGGGGCAGCTCATCATTACCCAAACAGAACCGCTCATTGATTTAAGCAAACAGGCTAATGGTATTTACCAAATCAGAGCTTACAATACAGCACAAGAACTGATAGGTATAGGAAGGGTAGTGAAGGAGTAAAAAATGCTACAATGAAATAAAAAAACCACCTTGAAAAAGGTGTTTTCTGCGTTTAGTATGCTTATTTAATCTAGCAAATTTCATATTTGAACCTAATACAATCATAAATAAATATTTGATTAGAAGAGGTAGATTTATTCAAATTTCAATTCAACATATAGTTTCAATTCCTATTGAAAATATTAGTTTGATATATATGAAATTTTTACTTAATTCTTGTGCTTTTCATTTTCTTTGGTAAATAGGTAGTAGGTTCCTATAATACCTAGGGAAAATAGGAGCACGCTTATTAGTAAGTTATTTTTTTCGCGATTTGCCTGTTCTTTGCTTTCGGCTAGTGGGCCATACGGTTCAAATTCCATAAATTAAGGTTTATATATGTAAAGAAATCTATTGCCATTAATGTGTTTGATAATAAAATAATATTCATTTAACATGTACCATTTTACTTCACTAAATTTATGTGTACTGTAAAATGCATGTTCGTCAAATCCCTTTTTTAAAGCTTCGTCATAATTTATATTTGATTGACCGCTGTTTGGTAAGAATTCTCTAAAAATTTTGTAATTAGCGTATAGCCCCTTTTTGATTGCTGAAGCCAAGGCATTAATTTTTGACTGTCGGAGTGATTTTTCAGCTTTGTAACATGCATCATCCACATGGGGGCAATAGTCCCTTTTGTATTTAGAATAGAATTCTACACCACAATTCAAATATTTGCAAGTGTATTTTTTCATCCCCTTTTCGTAATGATTGCTAGCATTTGCTGGCATTTTTTGGTCTAATCTACTCGTATTCCGGTAGTTAGTCGATGTATGCTGAACTACTTTTTGAAATGCACTGCCGAGTGAATTACGCCGTCTCTCCCGCTATCGG
>CAIWHF010000232.1 GCA_903912405.1 uncultured Bacteroidota bacterium
GGTCGTTTGTTTTCCATGATTGATGAGCAAGCAATACGTATTCTAGACACATTGGCTTATAATCCAGTTACTAAAATAAGTGGAGAAAATTGGAATAGCTTTTTAGCAGATCAATTAATTCCATGGAGTGGATTTACACCTGTTGATTTTGATAAGAAATTGGTAGCTGTCGCTGCAGATTTAAAACCAATTTGTAAAATACTATTAATTGAAAAAGATCAATCTTTACATTTCAAACCAGTTTTTGATTATAATGGCACAGTGGTAGAGTGGGGGCATAAAGGAGATATCATTCATGCTCAAGATGGTATTGTAACCATTGTAAAAAAACAACAAGATTTAGAATCAAATACAGTAGAACTTGTTCGTGCTGCGCATAAAGACATTCAAGAGCATACTAAGCAACATTATTTCTATTTAAGTTCTCAAGCAGTATTAAACAACAGTTGGTTTTTAAAGTTTGCGGAGAGAATGCGCGATAAGGATATTGAGTTGTTAGGTTTTGATAAATTAAAAAATCTTCGCATTAATAAAAATAGTCCTGATACCCGTGTTCAATTAAATAGTGGTATAGATTGGTTTGATGCTCAGATAGAAGTTGTTTTTGGCGATCAGGTAGCTTCTATTGCTGATGTAAAAAAAGCATTGGCGAAGAAAATGAATTATGTGAAATTGAATGATGGAAGCATCGGTATGCTTCCGGAAGAGTGGTTGAAAAAATATGCATTGCTCGTTAAAATGGGTGAAGCAAAAGGAAATAAAATTAGAGTTAAGAAAATTTATTTTAGTGTTTTAGATGAATTATTAGAAGATATTGATGATGTGGCTATTCTTAAAGAGTTAGAACTTAAGAAACAAAAACTACAATCAATTCTTACACAAGACTTCAACACCTTTGAAGCGCCTAAGCAATTAGAAGCATCTCTAAGGCCTTATCAGTTGTCGGGGTTTCAATGGTTGCTATTTTTAAATGAAGCAGGATGGGGTGGTATATTGGCCGATGATATGGGTTTGGGTAAAACCGTACAAACATTAAGTTTCTTACAGCATTATAAAAATACAAATGCTACTTCCAAATACTTGGTTGTTTGTCCTACAACACTGATGTATAATTGGGAAAACGAAATAAATAAGTTTACACCCAATTTGAGTTTGTTTATCCATCATGGATCTAAACGAAATTTTAATATTGAGAAATTGAAAGATATCGATATTATTATTACTACGTATGGTACTATGCGTAGTGACATCATCCATCTTAAAGAAATAGAGTTTGATTATATTATCTTAGATGAATCTCAGGCAATCAAAAATCCACAATCGCAAATAGCAAAGGCGTCTTTATTATTAAATGCTAAAAATAGATTAGCATTGAGTGGTACGCCGGTGCAGAATAATACTTTCGACTTATATTCACAAATGAACTTCCTTAATCCAGGTATGTTGGGAAGCAGGGAATTTTTCTTAAATGAATTTGCAACGCCTATTGATAAGTTTCAAGAAGATGAGGCTAAGTTGCAATTAAGAAAATTGATTTATCCTTTTTTACTAAGAAGAACAAAAGAACAAGTAGCAAAAGATTTACCAGATAAAACAGAAACTATCTTGTGGTGTGAAATGGGCAAAGATCAACGTAAGATCTATGAATCATATCGCAATACCTATAAAGAAGAATTGCTGGAAGTTATTGAAGAACGCGGTATAGAACGTTCGCAAATGCATATTTTACAAGGGCTTACCAAGTTGCGACAAATATGTGATTCTCCTGCGATACTAAATGAAGACGTAGCATTCGATAATACCTCTATCAAAGTAGAAGAATTGGTTAGAGAATTATATGAAAATGTTGGTAATCATAAAGCATTGGTGTTCTCTCAGTTTATAGGTATGCTAAGCCTCATTAAAAAAGAATTGGAGAAGGCAAATATTCCGTACGCTTATTTTGATGGTAGTAGCACTTCTACCGAACGTCAGAAAGCCATAAATTTATTTCAAGAACAAGAAGATTGTAGAGTGTTTTTAATCTCTTTAAAAGCTGGTAATACGGGTCTAAATCTTACTGCTGCCGATTATGTATATATTGTAGATCCTTGGTGGAATCCTGCAGTTGAACAACAAGCCATAGATAGAACGCACCGTATTGGTCAAACTAAAAATATTTTTGCGTATCGATTAATATGTAGAAATACCATTGAAGAGAAAATGATTCAATTGCAAGAACGAAAAAGAGCGCTTGCTAATGATTTAGTGGCCGATGATGGCGCTATAATTAAACGCTTAACAAAAGATGATTTACTATTCTTACTCAGTTAGTAAATAAAAAAGTCGGACATTGTCCGACTTTTTTATTTACTGTTTAATTTTCTTTATTTCCTCACAGTTCGCATAATCGTCACTTACTTTTAAATAGAAGTCGCTCATTTTTTCGTTCATCCATTGTGATAGCTTCTTGCCTTTTTTTTGCTCTAAGGCCACTTGTTGGATTTTACTATAATCATCTTTCAAATTAGCCTTATGAGGCTGTGATCTGTTTTTCAAAAATACAATACGGCAAGATACTTCACCCATTGGTGTCGTAAAGTTGTGCGGCTGAGAAAAAGAGCCAATACTAAGACTGTCTATTATTAGCGCTATACTAGGATCGAGTTGAGCAATTTCAAGCTGTATGCTATTGTCTCTTTGGTTGGTCAGCATGCCACCAGTTTGTTTAGAGCTTTCGTCAGTAGTGTATTTTCCTACAGCTTCTTCAAATTTTATTTTACCACTAATCAATTCGGCTCTTACGCTATCTAATTTAGAAATTGATTTTTTGTAATCTCCGGAAGAGTGATCTATTTTTACTAATATATGGCGCACTTTGGCTAATTCGCCCTGGCGTTTTAACATTTGAATAATATGATATCCAAAGTTTGATTTTACTAAAGGTGAAATTTCTCCTTCTTTTAATTTGTATGCTGCGGTAACAAATGCAGGGTCAAATTCAGTTCTGTTTATAGTAAGTTCGCCTCCATTGTCTCTGCTTCCAGGATCATCACTATAGATGCCAGCCAATGTTTCAAATGATTTACCCTCATTCACAATTTGATTTCTAATGCCCGCTAATTTTTCTTTAGCATACTGGTCTAATTCTTTGCTGGTATATGGTGCTATAATAATTTGACCTAGCTCTACAGTTGCTGGAAAGAATGGAAGGCTATCTTTTGGTATTTGATTAAAAAACGCTCTTACTTCTGAAGGCGTAACTGAGATATTGCCCATAACTTTGCTTTGCATGCGCTCTGCCATCATTTGCTCTTTAATGAGGTCTCTGTTTTCATCTTTCAATTGATAGGTGGTTTTGCCTAAGGCCTCTTCTAATTTCTCTTTAGAACCATACATATTTACGAAATAACGTATTCTATTTTCTAATTTACTTTCTACCTCTTCATCACTTACAATAAGACTATCTCTATCTGCTTGCTCTGCAAACATTTTTTGCAATATCATTTGTTGTAAAATGGAACACTTGATAGAATCCGTAACCATTACTTTTTGTTCCTTCATTTGTAGGAGTTGCAATTCCATGTCGGATTGTAGGATAATTCTGTTTTTACCAATTACCGCTATGATTTTATCAAGGGTCTCTTGTCCATTGCTTTGAACACCCAAAGAGATAAAAGCAATAACAGTGAAAAGTATTTTTTTATAGGACGCCATCGTGCGTGAATTAAATTTTATAATGTCAACAAAAATAGGTTATTTATCGCCTATTTTGAAGGTTTAATAGTATTTTAACTATTGTAAAATACATATTTAATCTGCCCAAAGTGTTGCTATCTTATCAAGCAATTCTTTTTCTGCTCCTTTATGATAGCGCATCCATGCTGCATAACTATTGGGGTCTTCAATAGCAGTAAAAAGCCAATAATGATAAGCTTCAAAAAAACCGCCTCTCATCAATGTATTCCAAATATGGTTTAATGGATAGGGGAGTACACCTTTTTTCTCTGTTTGCATAGCCATTTTTGAACGCAATTTGCATAAAGAAAGGGCATCTATTCCATTATCAAGATTATTGGCGTTGTCTTTAAATAGACTTGCAAACAATGATAAGCAAGAATCGCTGCTTGCTTTATAGGGGTGCTCTTTACAATCTAAATAGAAATTTCTATAGGCTGCTCTAAGTATTTTTTTTGCGTCCATTATTTTTTTTGATGTTGGATTTTTTAAAATATAAATCTCAGCTAATATGCAAGCCTTTTCTGGCCTGTCTGCGACCACCTCTAATCTGGATAGTTGTAAATAATTTTCTACATAATTTGTATCCCTATGGATACCCAATTCGTAGGCTTCTTTTGCTTTTTTTATTTTACGAATTGCTTCTAATAGATTGCCTTTCTTTTCATAAAAAACTCCGGAATTACAATAAATAGCAAGACCTTTATTGATCGTTTTCAATCCTTTATTGTAGGCCCCTATTCGGTAATAATTATCTGTAAGTAATAAAAATACATCCTTATTTTCTAGTTGATCGTATAAGGTTTTTTGTAGTACTACCGAAGAGGCGCTTAGTTTGTTTTGGGCCCGATATTCTTGAGCTAGTTCTATTCGGTACAGAATATTCTTAGGGTATGTATTTATTGCCAGTTGTAGTATTTTTTCGCTTCCTGCATACTGCTTAAATTGAAATGCTTCTCGGGCTTGCAGCAGCAATTGATCGACATCTTGTTGCGACTGCTGAGCATAACTGTTATTGCCCCAAAAGCCTGTTAAAATCAGAAGTAAGTAATATATTTTATGCATTTTTACTAATTGAATAAACAAATCTAAAATTCCTTTTTCGTTTTTTAGCAATTATCTTTTTAGTTGCTTAATTTTAACAGTAATTCAATGTACGTATGGAAAAGGAAATCAAAAAAATAGCCATTTTAACTTCTGGTGGAGATGCTCCCGGTATGAATGCTGCAGTTAGAGCACTTGCTAGAACAGCATTGTACCATGGAGTAGAAGTTTATGGAGTAAGACGCGGGTATCAAGGATTGATAGAAGGCGATATATTTCAAATGAAAACAACTGATGTTGCTAATATTATGCAACGTGGGGGTACTATTTTAAAAACAGCTCGAAGCAAAGAATTTAGAACTCCAGAAGGACGTAAGAAAGCCTTTGCACAATTACAACAACATGGAATTGATGCTTTAGCATTGATAGGTGGTGATGGTACGTTTAGTGGAGCAGCTACCTTTTTTAATGAGTTTACAATACCAGCCATTGGCTTGCCGGGTACCATAGATAAAGATTTAGCTGGAACAGATTTTACCATTGGTTTTGATACTGCTGTAAATACTGCTGTAGAAGCGATTGATAAAATTAGAGATACCGCAGAAGCGCATGATCGACTATTTATTGTTGAAGTAATGGGAAGAGATGCTGGATATATCGCATTGCATAGTGGGATAGCTTGTGGCGCAGAAGAGATTTTAATTCCAGAAACAAAAACAGATATTGAGGCAATCCTTCAAAATATTGATAGAGACAATAGACGTAAAAAAACAGTGCGTATTATTGTCGTAGCTGAAGGTGATGAGTTTGGAGGAAGCAGTGCACTATTGCATACTATCAAAGAGCGTTTTCCTGAATTAGATGTAAGAGCAACCGTATTGGGTCATATACAAAGAGGCGGCTCGCCTTCTTGTGCAGATCGTGTACTGAGTAGTAGATTGGGGTATGCTGCTATCGAAGCTTTATTAAAAGGGACATCGCAAGTAATGGTGGGTATAATTAATGATGAAATTGTTTTCACGCCTTTTGCTCAAGCGGTAAAAGAAAACAGTAAAATTAATAATGACATGCTGCAAATGATTAAAGTGCTTAGTGCGTAATCAAAAAAAATAAAAATAAAAAAAAGCCCACTTCTTAGAAGTGGGCTTTTTTATTTCATTAAGATGGATTAATCAATAATGAATTTGCAAATACTTTGGCTTTTTGTTTCATTGTTTCTAACATTTAGAATATATATTCCAGGTGTTAAATTCAAATTTTGAAATTGAATGATATTGTTGCCAATATTGAAATTTCTGAATTCAGAAGTAATTATTTTACCGGTCATATCAATGATATGTAATGCTGCTTTTTCGTTTTGTGTGCAATTATAAACAAATGAAACAAGATCTTGCGATGCATTTTTAATGAATGACAATGCATTTGCATTGTTTGATAAAGAGCTAACGCTTAGTAATTCAGTAGAGAATTTCCAAGTAGTTAAATTGTATATACCTGCATATTTATATCCTGCAGTATCAAACGCTGAAGAATCTAACTGTATAGCATAGTTTTTACTTGCTAATAAGCCTAAATTGGAGATGGTAACTGTTTTGCCATTTACTACGACATCAGAAGAAGAAACTGCTTTTGTAAGGCTTGTGCCATCTGTTGTGTTTTTTATATAGATATTACCGGTGCCTTTTGAAACGGTTCTGTCGAATGTCATTGTTAAGTTTGAATTTACAGCTACACCTGTTGCATTGTTTGTAGGAGTCGTACTCATCAAAATAGGATTGTATGTTGCAGTGCCGCTTGTTGTAAAGCTAATATTGATATCATCGATAGACAAAGCATCATCGGATCCACCAATGTTTTTATCCAACCATTTAAGGATAATAAAACCACCTGCAGGAATAGATACTGTTAATGTTCCTGTTTTATTAGTGAAGTTTCCAGTTGCGTTTCCATCGATGCCAGCAGCCGTAGTTGCTGTCATATTTGGAGTGTTGAACATTAAATTAATATCCTCTGTCCAAGAACCTAAGGTGTCATTTAAGCCAGTTGCAGAAGTGCTATAAAGAAATCTAAGACTATCTACATTTGTTCTTCCGACTTGTCCTGCTCTCCATTGTTCTCCTTTGTAGTTGATGGTGATGCTGGTAATTGTTTTATTAGTATTGTTGGTAAAGGTAACACCGTAAGAAGGGATGTTTGATCCTGATGCTAAGGAACCCAATGCTCTTTCGGTTGATCCATTAGTGCCTAAGCTATACGTTTCGCCAGTATTAGAGTTGCCACTGCCACCTTTATATTTGTTGTCTACTGTAGTAGTGCTGGTGCCATATTCAAAAATAGCCCAACCGTTTGGTAAATTAGCACTTGCAACAGTAGAGACTGTATCGAGTGTACTAAAATCTTGTGTATAAGTTGGGTTGTTTCCGCTTAGTGAAACAGTTTGTGCATTGGTGGTTACCGCCAATAAAATGGAAAGGGAGCATAGTAGTTTTTTCATAATAGTTAATTTATATTTTAATTTATTTTTTTATTGAACATCAAGAGATGGATATCTGATTTGTAATTGGGTAGTTGTTAAATAATAAGAAGCGATACCTGTATACGATTTAGGTGTAGTAGGTACATTTTGACTAGCAAAACTTGCGGCAGTTGCGGTGTAAA
>CAIWHF010000233.1 GCA_903912405.1 uncultured Bacteroidota bacterium
AGAAACTTATGAAAGCAATGAAGAATATAAATATTATATAAAAAAAGCAAATTCATCATCATCATATAAAAGTTACTTAAATTTATTCTAATGAGCAACGGACTAGGAGATACAATAGAAACAGTAACACATTTTTTAGGTATTAACAAAGTAGCTGATGCAGTAGCAAAACTTGCAGGTATTTCTGGGTGTGGATGTGCTGAAAGAAGGGATTATCTTAATATGTTATTCCCTTATGATAGCTATGAAAGAAACTTTATAGTACTCAAAGACTTTGTATTGGATGGAACTGATTATAAGCAGGGCCAGAAGTTGACTGTAACTAAAAACCATGTATTGCTAAAAGGTATTATTAATTTTGTAAGGGATGGTTTAATAGCAGAAGAGTAAAATGAAATATTACAGAGTATTTTATATAAAAAATGGCATGAAACTAACTAAATTAGTCCATGCCATTTCTTCTTTAGAAGCTCGTAAAATGTTTGAAGATTATGTCATTCTTTTTGTGGTGGAAATAGATCAATTTGTTGATCAGTAGTTGGCTCCTTGCCGTTATACACTATAGAGAACCATTCTTCAGAATTAATACATTCTCCGGTTGAATTAAAGGCTAATATCAAATGATCTTTTTCCATCTGATATAAAGATTCAATTTTTTCCAAAACTTTTGTTGGGGTTGGTGTTTTAAACATTCCAGAAAGGGATTCATTCCCTAGCCAATTATAAAGTATCTGTAGTGGTGTTAGCATTTTTCTTTTTTTTGATTTTAAAAATTGCTACTGTGAAGACATTCATTAATTTATAAGCGTTATCTAATCCGCAGTAGTAAAAATGTATTTCATCTAGGGGTGCATAGTTGCATTGAACGCAAATATTAGCATAGCCGCTACCTAATGATTCATCGCTTGGACAATGTTTAGTTGTATTGCTCATTTTAATTATTTGTTAAGTGTGTTGGTAAATTATTTTCAAATAAATTATCGTCATACATTCTTTTAAGTGTTGAGTAGTCCTCTCTGTAGGCATCGTCAAACTTATTAGTTAGCTGCGAATTAATTTCATTAATAGCGTGGGTGCAAGAGGTATGATCTCTGCCAACTACAGTACCTATTTCGGAAAGTGTCATTTTTGATTTGAGCCTTACAAAATAAATAAAAAAATGTCTGGCTCTGACTATTTTTCTATGTCTTTTTTTGGAAAGAACTTCCTCTTTTGTAACATCAAAATAGTGGCACATTACTTTCAATACAGTATTAATTATCATATCAATAGTTAGATACCTTTCTGGTTCAATTTTATTAAGAGAACTATCAATGTAGGTAAGTTCTCTTTCAAATTCATTAATGCGCATTTTAAGTAGGTCTAATCTTTCTACTAATTGATCTCTTGATAGAAAAATAGGTACTACTTGTTCCTTTGCAACAATAACGATATTATCTGTATTTTCTGCTATCATACTATAAGTATTGAATCTTTAGATATAAATGTTTCCAATAATTGATTTTCTATTGAGTGTATTATCTCTTGTTCAATTCCTTTTTTGAACATATTGCTAATCATTAGCTCAATCATTTTATCGCATATTTTAAGCTGATCTCTGTTGGTGCAACTGTTTATACAATTACTTACCCATTTTGCATTCTCTTCTTCCATATTTAAAAGTTTTCGTTTACTGTTAATACATGAATGGTTCCAATTTTATTATATTTAATAACATTAGGCAATGGCATACCATGTTTGATTCTATATTTTACTGCTTGTTTAGTAATAGGATCGTCTGGATATTTTCTATTGGCTCTAAATTCATTAGGATTAACCTTTGCGGCATATTCCTTGACACTAATTTGTTTTGTTTTCATTTTTAATTTTATTATATTCTTCTGTTAATCGTACAATTTCCTTATAATCATTGCTATTGGCTATTTTTCTATCAATTTCCCTTAGCTTTTTTTTGTTGGGATTTACTGTAAATAATCTAGCAATTAATCCTATTAATATCATATCTGGTTACTTTAAAACAAGTTTATATTCTTGGGCATTATTGCCTATCAGGTGTAATTCTAATTGCGAAGAGGTTACATTACCCATGCACTTTGATACAGTAAAGTTTGCCGGTTTATCTGCTTCAACATCCAGAATAGTACCATGTAGTATTCTTAGATGCTGCCCCTTTTCGATTCTTAGTGTTGATTTAAGATTGTTATCTTCGGTTTCAACTATTACCTTGCCATTAAGCCATATAGCGGCTAATTCCATTAGCTTATTCATTTTAATCAAGTTCTATTTTGTTAGAAATTTCGTTTAATACCGATTCTGGCAAATACTTGGTAATATCAATATTGCCGTTTTCTGTTTCAACGATCACTTTTTTAATATTAATATCTGTATAATTGCCCATTTCGTGCAGCCCATGTCCTTCCTCAACATGGGAGCCAATGTGTTTTGTAGTATATTCTATTGCTAGATTAAAGTTTGTTTCGTTTATCATTTTATTGAATTTAGGATTTATAAAATTTTTCCCAATTAGTAGATTCATTATCTGCTAAATCACAAGCAATTTCTATATTAGAAAAATGAATAAAACATTCGTCTGCTTGTTTGCTAGGCTGCTTAAAAGTATCTGATAAGCCTTTCTCTTCAATGAATTCTTTAATGGCCCTAATATCGTCTAATATCATTGCTAATCGGTGTTCTACTTCTTTTCCAAAAGAATTGCTAAGTTTATAACTTTTGTTTTCCATGTATATTTATTTTGATAGGTAATTTTCCCAATTAAATAATTC
>CAIWHF010000234.1 GCA_903912405.1 uncultured Bacteroidota bacterium
ATTCATAAAGAATTAGAGCAAAAATTAGCGCAATTTGTAGGACAAGAAGATTGTATTTTATACGCAGCATGTTTTGATGCCAATGGAGGAGTTTTTGAACCACTTTTAGGTGAAGAAGATGCTATTATTTCTGATGCTTTAAACCATGCCTCTATTATTGATGGGGTAAGATTATGCAAGGCAGCAAGATATCGCTACAACAATTGTGATATGGCCGATTTAGAAGAGCAATTAAAGCAAGCGCAAAAACACAGATTCAGATTAATTGTAACTGATGGTGTATTTTCAATGGATGGCTTTGTTGCACCATTAGATAAAATATGTGAGCTGGCAGAAAAGTATGATGCCATGGTAATGGTTGATGAATGCCATGCCAGCGGCTTTATTGGAAAAACAGGCAGAGGCACCATTGAGTTAAAAAATGTAATGGATAAAGTTGATATTGTTACTGGCACTTTAGGCAAAGCTTTAGGTGGTGCCATGGGTGGATTTACGGCTGGTAAGAAAGAAGTGATAGAAATGTTACGTCAGCGCTCTCGTCCGTATTTATTTAGTAATTCATTGGCACCGGCTATTGTGGGTGCTTCTATAGCGGTGCTAGATATTTTAGCAAGTGACACTAGTTTGCGCGACACTTTGGAGTGGAATGTAAACTACTTTAAGGAAGGCTTGAGAAAAGTTGGCTTAGAGTTTAAAAATGGCGATTCTGCTATTGTTCCTGTAATGTTGTACGATGCTAAATTAGCACAAACCTTTGCGGCTAAGTTATTGGATGAAGGTATTTATGTGATAGGCTTCTTTTTTCCTGTAGTGCCTAAAGGTCAGGCCAGAATAAGGGTACAGCTATCGGCAGCGCATACAAAGGAACATTTAGACAAAGCTTTGGTGGCATTTGAAAAGGTGGGTAAAGAGTTAGGGGTAATTAAGTAGGTGGGTTTTAGATTCGCAATTGCTCACGCTACTTAAAAAAAATATAACCTACTTCAAATACAGGCCAACAAATACACGCAAATAATTTATTTTAGCGATTTGGATTGCGCCCTTACCAAAGGCGTTACTTCATTGCCAATTAGCTCAATTGAATGCAGCAATTGCGCATGGCTTAAATCAGCATTATCCATTTGAAAAGTAAATCTTGAAATACCTCCTAATGCTTCGCTATGCCTTAAAATCTTTTCTGCTATTTCCTTAGGATTACCCACTAAATAAGCGCCTGTTGGCCCATTTTGTGCATCAAACCTTTCGCGTGTTACTGGCGGCCAGCCGCGCTCCTTGCCAATACGGGTAAAGGTTTTAGCATAGCCAGGATAATAAGTTGAAGTGGCTATTTCTGTACTTTCAGCCACAAACCCTAAGGAATGCAAACCTACCTTAAGTTTTTCTGGAGCATGTCCTGCACGTTTTCCAGCTTCGCGATACAAATCAATCAAAGGCCTAAAACGATGCGTTTCACCGCCAATAATAGCAACCATTAAAGGCATGCCCAAAGTGCCAGCACGCGCAAAAGAAGCAGGTGTGCCACCAACACCCAACCAAATGGGTAAATCTTCTTGAAAAGGCCTAGGGTAAATGGCTTGCTCAAACAATGGTGCTCTAAATTTACCTTCCCAAGTAATCACTTCTTTTGCTTTTATTTGAAGTAATAAATCTAATTTTTCAGTAAACAGCTCATCGTAATCACTTAAGTTATAACCAAACAACGGAAAGGCTTCTGTAAATGATCCACGACCTACA
>CAIWHF010000235.1 GCA_903912405.1 uncultured Bacteroidota bacterium
AAATTATTGTAATGTATAAAAAAGCAAATGGTTAACAATCAGCTTTCATATTGCAATTTATTTTATTCTTTAATTTTTTCAAATTTGAGCCAATTTTGGGGGTAGTTTTCCTCTCAAGGATTGTAATTTGCACTAAAATTTGTAGTTTTCAACATGATTCCAGTATTTAAACCCTTAGCAGTACCTAAACGGTCCTTTTTACCCCAAGACTTTACCATTACCACTTGGGAAGCTGTTGCACCTTTTGTGCAACAGCTTATTGATTTTCAAATACATACGTTAGAATTATTTAACCAATGGCTCCTATATGTAAGTGAATTAGAAGCCGTTATTAGCGAGGATGCTTGCTGGAGACAGATTAAAATGACCTGCAATACACAAGACCCTAGCTTAGAAGAAGCCTATACTTATTTTGTAATGGAAATAGAACCCCCTTTAAAGCCCTTAGCTTTTGAGTTACAAAAAAAACTAGATCAGACTTCTTTTAAAAAGGATTTAGATAGGGCTAGCTATTTCCCCTATTTGAGAGGTATTGCCAATGCCATAGCATTATATAAGGAAGAAAATATTGCCGTTCAGGCAGCTATCAATGTGCTAGCGCAACAATATGGTGCTACCGCCTCCAAAATGACCATTCATTTTCAGGAAAAGGAATATACCCTGCAACAAGCAGCAAAATTTCTGCAAAGCAGTGATGCTGAAATTAGAAAAGAAGTGTTTCATTTGATTTCCAAAAGAAGATTAGAAGACCAACAAGTGCTGAACGATCTTTTCGATCAATTGGTCACAAAAAGAAATCAAATAGCATTAAACGCTGGTTTTGAAAATTATAGAGATTATAAATTTAAAGAACTGGGTCGATTCGACTATAGCGTTAAAGATTGTTTCGAATTTCATGAAGCTGTCAAAGAGCATATTGTTCCCATTCAAAAGAAACTACTACAACACAAAAAATCTCTTCTAAAGCTTCCAGGAGCATTAAGACCATGGGATACCAGCGCTACTCCGCAAGGGCAAAAAGCACTGAGTCCATTTAGGGATGGTAACGATTTAGCAGCTAAATCAATTCAAGTATTTGAAAAATTGAACCCTTACTTTTCTTCTTGCATAGCAAGCATGCAATCGATGGGAAGATTAGATTTAGATAGTAGAAAAGGGAAAGCTCCTGGTGGCTATAATTGTCCACTAGCAGAAACTGGAGTGCCTTTTATTTTTATGAACGCCGCAGGCACCCATGGAGATGTTATTACTATGATGCATGAAGGCGGCCATGCATTTCATTCGTTTTTATCCCACCCTCTTACCCTTAGCGCATTTAAAGAATACCCAATGGAAATTGCCGAATTGGCCAGTATGAGTATGGAATTATTTTCCATGGAGCATTGGGATGTTTTTTATGAAAACAAAGAGGATTTAAAAAGAGCGCAACTAGAAGAATTGGAGCGCATTATTGACGTACTCCCTTGGATAGCAACGATTGATTCTTTTCAACATTGGCTTTATACCAATCCAGCGCATACGGAAGCTGAACGCACACAGGCTTGGATAGCAACCTTAGATAAATTCTCTACGCAAGAAGTAGATTGGAGTGGATTAGAAGCAATCCGTGCTGCTTCTTGGCAAAAGCAATTGCATTTATTTGAAGTGCCTTTTTATTACATCGAATATGGCATTGCTCAATTAGGTGCATTAGCTATGTGGCGCCAATACAAACAAAATAAAGAGCAAGCCTTAGCAAATTATTGTAATGCGCTGAGCTTGGGATATACCAAAACGCTGAAAGAACTTTATCAAATTGCTGGAATACAATTTGATTTTAGTCCGGCTTATATTAAAGAATTAGCTGCTTTTGTATCAGCAGCAATAGATGAGATGTTATAATACCATGCTATTAAAAATACATCCCGATAATCCGCAAGAGCGCTTGCTGCAACAAGTAATTGATTGCATAAAAGCCGGTGGGGTAATTATTTACCCCACCGATACGGTATATGGATTGGGCTGTGATATTTATAATCAAAAAGCCATAGAGCGTATTTGTAAAATAAAAGAGGTGCTTCCCAAACAAGCACAGTTTAGTTTTGTATGTAGCGATTTAAGTCATTTAAGCAACTATACAAAAAATGTAAACACCCCTATTTTTAGATTATTAAAGCAGTGCTTGCCAGGCCCCTATACGTTTATTCTGGAGGCCAATAAAGAAGTGCCGAGGCATTTGAAAATAAAAAAAGACACTATTGGTATTCGAATACCAGATCATGCAATTACGCAACAACTCATTAGCTTATTAGGCCATCCTATCATGAGCATGTCATTGCCACCAAACGAATGGGACAGCTATGAAACAGACCCTGAAGAAATTTGGCAACGATTTTCTAAAGTTGTAGATTTAGTAATTGATGGCGGTATTGGACAACAACAACTATCTACCATTATAGATTGTACAGCAGAAAACCCCCTTATCTTAAGAGAAGGTGCTGGTGCAATACCAGCATCCATAATATAGCGGACCATGTATTCACAAGAACAAGAAAAATATTATTTCGATCAGGCTAAACAATTTCTAGCCAATGATGTGCCTGAAGATGAGGCTTCTTACGAATTGCTAAAAAAGGTTATCAAATATGCCGATTGGAAATACTATGTGCAAAGCAATCCTTTATTAGCAGATGTAGAATACGATATCCTTTTCAAACAATTACATCGTTTCGAACAAACACATCCTCAATGCATAAAAAATGATTCTCCTACACAGCGCGTTGCTATGGGCTTAAGTGAACGGTTTCCGAGTGTAGCGCATTTAGTACCCATGCTAAGTTTAGAGAATACGTATAATGAACAAGATATTTTAGATTGGGATAAAAAGTGTAGAGAATCTATACAAGTAAATGCAATTACCTATTGCATAGAACCTAAATATGATGGCGCTAGTATCTCATTAGTATACCAAAACAATATACTAGATCGTGGTATAACTAGGGGAGATGGTGTAAAAGGGGAAGAAATTACGAATAATGTAAAACAAATAAGAAGCATTCCCCTAAGTGCTTCGTTTATAGAAAAAGGTATTGAGCAAATTGAAATTAGAGGGGAGGTAGTGATTCATAAAGCCATCTTTGATGCCTATAACCAACAACGGGCAGAGGAAGGATTAGCCCCTTTGGCCAATCCAAGAAATGCAGCATCGGGCACCCTTCGCATGTTGGATGCTCAAGAAGTGGCAAAGCGAAAACTTACGGCCATTGCTTATCATGTAAGTAATATCACAGCGTCTCCAGCTGCGGCGTTGCCAAGAACCCATTACGACATGGTGCGCTTTTTAGCCCAAGAAGGTTTTCCTACACCTATTCAAGAAATGCGGGTGTGCACCACCATACAAGAAGTAATTGCTACCTGCAATAAATTTGAACAAGAAAGAGATCAATTGCCATTTGAAATAGATGGTATGGTTATTAAAGTAAATGACTTATGGCAACAAGAACAATTAGGTATGACCTCCCATCATCCTAGATGGGCGGTAGCCTTTAAATTTAAAGCGCGACAAGCAACAAGCAAATTATTAAAAGTAGAATTTCAAGTAGGAAGAACCGGCAGTATAACTCCCGTTGCAAAAATTGAACCCGTTCCAATTGGTGGTGTAGTCGTTAGTTCTGTTTCTTTGTTTAATGAAGAAGTAGTAGCGGAAAAAGATTTAATGATTGGCGATTATGTTCTATTAGAACGAGCAGGTGATGTAATTCCTTATATCGTAAAATCAATACCTGAATTGCGCAGTGGAGAAGAAACACCTATCCTATTTCCAAAACAATGTCCTGTTTGTAAAAGCGACTTAGAAAAGCCTCTAGAAGAAGCCGTATGGAGATGCGTTAATGTAGCGTGCGAAGCACAAGTTGTAGAACGCATTATACACTTCGCTAGCAAAGATGCTATGGATATAAGAAACTTAGGCGTTTCTAATATTCAAAAATTATTTGACTTAGGTATTTTAAAAAGCATCCCCGCTATCTATGACTTAGATTGGTCCCGCATCAGCAGTTTGGAAGGATTTGGAGCAAAATCTGTAAGTAATTTGCAACAAGCTATCGAGCAATCTAAAACGCAAGAATTAAACCGTTTGTTATTTGGGTTAGGCATACGCTATGTAGGTGAAACAACGGCTAAAATTTTAGCCAATGCTATAGATACGATTCAAGATTTATATACCTGGACAGAAGAACAATTATGTAGCCTAGAAGATATTGGTCCGAAAGTAGCGGCATCGGTAGCACATTTTTTCCAACATCCAGAAAACAGAACACTGATAGAGCAACTAATTGAAAAAGGTGTTTCGGTTGACAATAAACGTAAATCCACCGCATTAATAGAAGGTGTATTCTCTGGTAAATCCTTTTTATTTACAGGCACCCTTACGGCTTTCAAAAGATCTTATGCAGAGCAAATGGTTGAAGAAAAAGGGGGCACAATAGCCAATTCTGTAAATTCTAAATTAGATTTTTTAGTGGTGGGTACTGATGCGGGGAGTAAACTTGAAAAGGCAAAAAAACTAAATACTATAACCATTCTAAATGAGCAGGAATTTATAGAAATGCTCCATTAGAATTAGATAATGCGTTTTACAAATGTTATTTGTCTATCCTCTTCTTTAAGCAATAAAAGTCCGGGTGTGTATTTTTCTGCTATACATCCTAAATGGTTTTGCATAGACAAGGCATTAGCGCCATTCCATGTGGCCCATTGTAATACATCCTCTAGTTGAACTGTAAAATTTTCGAGCAACACGTTGAGCTCGGAGCAAATATCCAATTGATCATTAGACGCTAAACTATCTGTGCCAATACAAATAGGAACGCCCATTGACTGGAGTAAGGCTATAGGTGGCAAAGTGTTTTCAATATAAAGGTTAGCATTAGGGCAAACACACCAAAATGCCTTTTCAAATCTTGCTTTAATTATTTCAATATCATCTTTACTCGTAAACGTATTATGCACCAACAATAATGGATGTGAAGGATTTATCCATGGCGCATAGGTAGCTAAAGAACTTTGACCACTTGCCTGAAAATGATCGGTATTCGTTTGTAAAGTTTCGTAGAGTCGAAGCATATGCCCTTCTTTAAAAAGATACAACTCGTTTTCTGCTGCACATTCTTGATTATGAATCGACAAGGTTGCTCCTTGCTGATGCGCATTTATTAAAGACAATAATTCTTTAGAAAAGGAATAGGGTGCATGCGGTGTAATAGAACAGGATAAGTTACTCTTCTTAAATGTTGCTTCTATAGCAGTACTATATTGAAATCTAGCTTCTGCAAAAGGTGCTGCAAAACCCAAACATTCTATAAATGTGTGTATAGCAATTGGTGACTGTTGCTTTAAGGATAGCGAATCGTCGTTATTTGAAATATCACCAATAGCAACGGTACCTTTCGCAATAAGAAAATCATGCGCCACTTGCATAGCTAATTTTCTTTCTTCTAAGGTGCTGTGTGCACGCTGCAAACTTATGGAGCTCAAAAAGGTAACCAAACCGGTATGTTTGGGAACTACTTGCTTTAAATGAGATAATTCTAAATGACAATGCGCATTTACAAAGCCCGGACAAATGATGCCTTCATAATAAACATCTACAGCTGTTACTTGCTCATGGTATTCTACTGCTTCTATACAACCTGTTTCGTTTATACAAATAACCGAGTGTGGTGGTAAGAACTTTTTTCCATCATGTATTTTATCTGCTGCAATGCGCATGAAAGGATGCTTGATCTTATTTAAAATGTTTTAAAAAGATAATTTCTTTGTCTGTAAGAAAGCGCCATTTGCCTCTTTGAATATTTTTCTTGGTTAAATTAGCATACATCACTCTGTCTAGCTTTTCAACTACATACCCTAAGGATTCAAAAATTCTTCTTACAATTCTATTTTTACCACTATGAATTTCAATACCAATGGTACGTTTAGTTTCTAGGTAAGCAATTTCATCAACCTTAATCAAGCCATCTTCTAAGGTTAAGCCTGCTTGCACTTTTTCAAAATCTTCTTTCTTAAAATCTTTATCTAATTCGGCTTGATAAATTTTCTTCACAGCGTTTTTAGGATGTGATAATTTTTGAGCTAAATCACCATCATTCGTCATTAATAACAAGCCTGTTGTATTTCTATCTAATCGCCCTACAGGGTACATTCTTCCAGCATCTGCATTTTTAACTAAATCCATAACTGTTTTTCTACTGCGTTCATCATCGGTAGTTGTTATAAAGCCTTTTGGCTTATTCAACAATATGTATACTTTATCTTGCACAGGTTTTACTACTACTTGATCGTACATGACCACATCCGTTTCTTGAACTCTATAACCTGGTTCTGTAAAAACAACACCATTCAATGAAACCTTTCCTGATTTTATCAATGCAGCGGCATCTCTTCTTCCACAAATACCTGCATGCGCAAGATATTTATTGAGTGGCATAGCTGCTTCCGGAAGCTCTTCAAAATCTTGATTATGATGAAAGCTCTTTTTAGAAATTAGTTTTTTTCCTGTTTTAGAAGTGCGTTCTGGGGTAGTTTTTGTTTTGGTATAATCGGTAACTTTTGGTGCTGGTCCGTATTGAGATACTGCAGCATCTTTTTTAGCATACGGTCTATCTTTTTTAAAGCTGGTGTCTTTAGCATTAAAAAACTCTTTTTTATTTTTCTCTTCTGTTAAACGATCTTGTTTACGCTCATTTTTATAAGCTGTTTTAGGATTCGTTTTTTTCATGAATTTATCAAAAGGGTGGGCACCCGCATCTTTTTTCTCAGATTTGGATACGGTTGCTTTTTTATCACCTGCTTGTTTTGCCGGGCTATTTCTTTTAGCGGTTCCACTTTTAGGTGAATGAGTTTTACTATTTTTTCTGGGCTCCATAAATTTTACAATTCAATCGTAAAGACAAAGGTACAATCTTTGTGCATGCTTTTCTAATAACTTATCAAATTGAAATGTATCTTTAAAAAATAATACTTATGGCATTACTACCCTACTTTAAAAAAGGACTTATGGAAGCAGGCTGCGATGAAGCCGGAAGAGGCTGTTTGGCCGGACCGGTATTTGCAGCATCGGTAATTTTACCCAACGATTTTTATCACCCCCTATTAAATGATAGCAAGCAACTGAATGAGCATCAACGAGAACTATTGCGACCTATCATTGAGAAAGAGGCACTAGCATTTGCTGTAGCTCAGGTATCGCCACAAGAAATTGATGCCATTAATATTCTAAAGGCTTCTTTCAAAGCAATGCATAAGGCCATTGACAATCTTCAAGTAAAACCCGCATTATTATTAATTGATGGCAATAGATTTACACCCTATTTAGGTATTGCGCATGAGTGCGTTGTAAAAGGAGACGGAAAATATGCTGCTATTGCAGCAGCAAGTATTTTAGCAAAAACCTATAGAGATGATTTTATGTTTGCCGCACATCAAGATTACCCTCATTATAAATGGAATGAAAATAAAGGCTATCCTACTAAAGCCCATAAAGCGCTTATTTTAGTACATGGGTTAACACCACTTCACAGAGTTACATTTAAGTATACGTAATTATACCAATGGTAATTTAATAATGAATGTACAGCCCTTTTCAGATGGCTCTTTAAGATAAATACTTCCCTTATGTTGCACTATAATTTTCTTAGTTAAATACAAACCCAAGCCTGTACCTTTCTTTTTTCTTACTTGCTCGTTTCCTATTCTATAAAATTTCTTAAATACTTCTTGTTGCTCTTCTGCAGCAATGCCTTCGCCTTCATCTGCAATAGAGCAATAGGCCCATTGCTCATCGGCATATACCCTAATAGCAATGTTAGTAGCTGCAGGTGCATATTTAACGGCATTATCTAAAATATTATGAACGGCCAATTGAATTAGAAAAGCATCTCCTAAAATGGAACAAGTAGTGGCACTATCCAATGTAAATCTATTGCCAAAGCGACTTGAAAATTGCTGGATACTTTGTGCTACTAAATCAGAAAAAATAATTTTTTCTTGAACGGACTGATATTGTTTTCCTTCTATTTGAGAGGCCAAGAGCATATTGTTACACAGATCATTTAATCTATTGCTTTCTGTAACACTTCGTTGTAATAATAATTTTTGCTGATCAGAATCTAAATTTCGTTTTTCAAGCGTTTCTAGATTGAGTTTTATAGCTGCCAAAGGCGATTTCAATTCGTGGGTTACAGCCAACATAAAATTGTTTTGTTGTTTGTTAAGCCTATTGGTTCGGCTATAAAAACTAAAAACGACGGTTGCGCCTATTAAGATTACAATTAAAAAAGTGCTGCCCTCTGCAATATATTGCTTGGTTCTGCGATCTCGTTTATTCTCGATTTGTTGTAATTGCTGTTGAAAAGCAATGGTATGTGTTTGATTTTTGTACTCGACTAAGAGCAATTGTTGTTCCTTATTAAATAAAAGCTGACTTTGCTTTTCTAGACTTATACCCCAAAATACCAATGCGGCTACTACATAAAAAAATAACATAAAATGTAATAGACTAATGCGTTTCATAAAGAACAGACTTAGTTGGTTTTTTGTTTTTCTACGCGTAAGCCCACTTGAAGAATTTCTGGCAATGGATTTTCACGCATGATTTGCTGAAAAGTAATTTTATACATACCCTTCTTGGTAAATTTTGTATGCCCGCTTGTTCCAGACAATGGCATCAATTGCTCATAAATTTCTCCCATACCTCTTCCCAACCATTTCCCATTTTTATCGGCTAATGGAATCTCTACTTTACTTTCCACACCTTGTTTTTCGCTCGGCAATTGTGTAGTAATTGACAACCAAATATTTGAAAAAGGATAAGCATCGGTATGTCTAATTAGAAAATACAATTGATAGTTAGCTGCTGTATCTTCTATATTGAATTCGAAACTAGCCTTTTCTTTATGATCCCAAACATTATGATTGAGCGCAACTTGCTTTTGGTACATATCAATATGCGTGCAGCTTTGCATGGCAATTACAAAAAATAATATTCCAATGGTAAGAAGGTATACTTTTTTCATATTATATAATTAGAGTGCATTTAAAATTTGTTCTTTTGCTTTTTCTAATTCATCTTTCATTTTCACAACCAACTGTTGAATGGTAGCATCATTTGCTTTGGAACCTAGTGTATTAATTTCCCTACCTACTTCTTGTAAGATGAAACCTAATTTCTTGCCTTTACTTATTTCGTTATTATCTAAAACTTCCTTAAAGAAAACACAATGCTGCGTTAAGCGTTGTTTTTCTTCAGTAAAATCTAATTTCTCGATATAAAAAATAAGTTCTTGCTCAAATCGATTTGCATCTATTTGATCTGCAGGAATATGCTCTGCTATATGTTGCTGAATACGTTGTTTGATGCGCACCATGCGATCTTGCTCCAATGGAATTATTTGAGATAATACGTCTTGAATAGTATTAATATTAGCTAATAATCCAGCTTTGATAACCGCTCCTTCAACCAAACGGTGTTGCATGAGCGCTTCCATAGATAATTGTATAAATTGCTTAATTGCCATCCATTCTTCATCACTTAATTGCTCTGGCTGTTCTTGCGTTACCACCTCTGGCAATTGCATAAGCGTGGCTAAAATATGATCTTGACTTACTTGCAAATCTGCAGCTATTGATTGCATCGCATTATAGTAATACGTAGCCATTTCCTTATTTACTACCATAGGTCGTGCACTACCATCTTGCTTTATTTGCAAATTAAATTCGATAGAGCCCCTAACCAGTTCATTTTGAAGCATCGTTCTAATATCGATATCATGTGCACGAACTAAAGAAGGTAATTTCGTAAAAATATCTAGTTGCTTACCATTAAGCGATTTAATCTCAACAGCTATTTGTCTGTTTCCTATCATCCCCTCGGTTCTTCCAAACCCTGTCATTGAATAAAGCATGTGAATACGAATTTCTAAATTGAATTAATAATTGGCGTGTAATAAACGCAAAGGTATTGCTATTATACGATACAACAAATATAAACTTAGTCGTTAAAACTTTATAAATAATGCCAAAATCCTTATTAGTTTAGTTATTTTTGTTGAAATCGAAATTTGGCTTACCATGCGCTTATTCATTCTCTTATTGTTCATTTTTTCAATTACCCACTCCGTAGCTCAAGTGCAACCTGCTGGCATGCCTACAAGGGCAGAGTTAGAAAAGCGTAAACAGCAATTGATGGATGAAATTGAATCCTATAAAAGAGAATTAGCGAATACCAACAAGGATAAAAATGCCACTTTAGCGCAACTTCGCATTTTGCAAGAAAAATTAAACAGTAGAAAAAAACTAATTGGAAATATTAATCAAGAATTGGGAAGCATTACCAATTCAATAGCCACTTCATCCCATGAGGTAAGCAGCCTACAGCAACAATTGAATATTCAAAAAGCACGCTACGCTCAATCTGTGCGCTATGCGTATGCCAATAGAAGTTCGTATAACATGATGGCATTTATATTTTCATCAAGCGATTTTAACGATGCCATCAGACGATTAAAATACTTGAAAAAATATAGAGATTACAGAGAACAACAAGCGGTGCTCATTCGAAAAACGCAAATTAAACTCCACGAAAAAATTGATGATCTCAATGTCATTAAATCAGAAAAGGATAAATTACTGATGGCTGAAGTGCAACAAAAAAGAGAATTAGAGGCAGAAACCAATGAAACCAATAAAGTAGTTAAGGATCTAAAAGGAAGAGAAAAGGAATTGACTGCTCAAATAGAAAAAAAGCAAAGACAAACAAGACAATTAAATACGGCAATTAGTAATATTATTCAAAGAGAGATTGAAATAGCTAGAAAAAAGGCAGAAGAAGAACAAAGAAAATTAGCGGCTAAGAGCACTGCAGCAAGCAAACCCAATACAGGAGGCTCGACTACTGTAGAACCATATAAACCAAAACCCGTTTCAACTTCTTACATTTCAAACCTTACGCCTTCAGAAGCCGCTTTGTCAGATAATTTTGAAGCTAATCGAGGCAGATTACCATGGCCAGTTGAAAAAGGCTTTATATCAGAGTTCTTTGGTACGCACAAACACCCCATTGCCGAGAAAGTATTGGTAGAAAATTTTGGAGTCGATATCAAAACAAATTCAAATGCTCCTGCCCGTGCTGTTTTTGATGGCGTAGTATCGAGTGTCTTTTCGGCGGGTATGGGTCAGACGGTTATGATTAACCATGGTAAATTTTTTACGGTATATTCTAAATTGGGTGCCGTATCGGTAAAAGCAGGAGATCGCGTAAAAACAAAACAACACATTGGTGTAGTCGGTAATATAGACGGGGAAACCACCATTAATTTCCAAATTTGGAAAGTGGGCGCAAATAATAAAAGTGCTAGAGTAAATCCAGAAGACTGGATTGCACGTTAATATTAAAATAGATTAATATTTTATAGTATTTACAGTCTTACTTTTGCTATTCAAAATTATAAAAACATGAAAAAAATTATTTTAGCTTTCGCTGCAGCAAGCACATTCTTCGCAGCTTGTAACTCCTCTTCAGATGCTGATAAAGTTTCAGCAACAGATGCTCAAGAAGTAACCACTTCTGGCGACACTTTAAATGCAAACATTGCAGAATCAAACGTAGAATGGTTGGCAAGTAAAGGTTTGGGCAAACTTGAAATTGGCAAAACGCAACACCACGGTACCTTTAAATTACAAGCTGGCTATTTATTAGTTGATTCTAGCAATGCTATAACTGGTGGTAATTTTATTATTGATATCAAATCTTTGAAATCAGATGATATGACGGACACTGGCTATGCACACAAATTAGAAGGCCACTTACTAAGCCCTGATTTTTTCAATGCAGATACCTTTGCAACAGCTACATTAGAAATTACGGCTGTTTCCAACACGGTGGATACGGTAGGTCTTTTAATGAAAGATGCTACACACACTATTACGGGTAACTTAACTTTAAAAAATGTTACTAAAAGCATTTCTTTCCCAGCAAAAGTAAGTCAAACTAATGGCGTAATTACTGCAGATGCTAACTTTACATTCGACAGAACACAATGGAATTTATCTTATGGTAACGATAAAAGCTTTAAAGACAAGTTTATTCATCCAGATGTGACTTTAAAAATACATACTGTTTGTTCAAAATAAAGAACCTATAAAATGCTAAAAGGTGCGAATTAATTCGCACCTTTTTTTTACCTTGTTAGTATGTTAGTGCATTTTATTAGTAGCTTTTACAATCAACTTATACATACCCAAGCATTAGAATTTATTGCAGTTTTAACGGGTATTGTTTCCGTGCTGTATTCTCGCAAAGCGCATGTATATACCTATCCCATTGGATTAATAAGCACCTTGATTTATATTGTTATTTGCCTTCAAGGATCGCTATTTGGAGAAAGTGTAGTAAATCTATTCTATTCTATAATGGGTTGTTATGGTTGGTATCATTGGGAAAATAAGTCTAAAAATAACGATTCCCTACCCATAAGCTATTCCACTAAAAAACAACAGATTCAGCAATTGCTATTCTTTAGTAGCTTCTTCGTATTGTTCATTTGTTCGCTGATGATGCTTAAAAAATATTTTTCTCCAGATATCATTCCTTTTGCAGACGCTCTAGCAAGTGCGGCTGCCTTTACGGGCATGTATCTAATGACGCAAAAAAAAGTAGAAAGTTGGTATTGGTGGTTGCTCACTAATTCAGTCTGCATACCCTTGTATTACGTGAAAGGCTATGCTTTTACGAGCGTTCAATATAGTGTGTTTACTGTTTTAACCTTTTATGGGCTGAAAAGTTGGAAACAAAAAGCAGGAGCAAACTATTAAGTTAGCATATTCCATAAAGCATCTTTCAATGCTACAATGCCTTGATTAGCCGCTGATGATATAAATAAATGAGGCACTGCCTTTGGAAGTGTTTTTGCTATTTCACTTTTCAATTCATCATCAAGCATATCTGATTTACTAATAGCTATCAACATATTTTTATCCATCAGTTCAGGATTAAATTGTTGTAACTCACTAATAAGTATTTCAAATTCTTTAGCGTGATCTTGACTATCTGCTGGAATTAAAAAAAGCAATACCGAATTACGCTCGATATGTCTTAAAAAACGATGTCCTAAACCTTTACCTTCTGCCGCGCCTTCTATGATACCTGGTAGATCTGCAACACAAAATGATGCATCGTCCCTGTAAGGCACCATACCTAATTGCGGTGTTAAGGTAGTAAACGCATAATTAGCAATTTTGGGTTTTGCTGCGCTGATAACGGATAAGAGCGTTGATTTTCCGGCATTTGGGAAACCTACTAAACCAACATCCGCTAATATTTTAAGTTCTAAATATTTCCAGCCTTCTGTTCCTAATTCGCCTGGTTGTGCATATTCAGGTGCCTGGTTGGTGGAGGTAGCAAAGTTGTAATTGCCTAATCCGCCACGACCGCCTTTACACCAAATTATTTCTTGACCTTCTTCTAAAATTTCTGCTTCTACTTCACCCGTTTCCTCATCTCTTGCAATGGTACCTAGAGGAACTTCAATAATAATATCTTCTCCATCATGACCAGTGCATTTATTTTTGTCTCCATTACGGCCATCTTTAGCAATAATATTCTTATGATAACGTAAATGTAAAAGCGTCCACAATTGTCTATTACCTCTTAAGATAATATGCCCACCTCTGCCGCCATCTCCGCCATCTGGACCAGCTTGTGCATTAAATTTTGTACGGGCCATGTGAGCACTTCCTGCGCCCCCTTTCCCCGAATGACAAAATACACGTATATAATCTACAAAGTTTGCTTTTTCCACTAGGCTGGTAAGAGATATTGCTCTATTTCTTTTTTAATTAATTCAAAGGTAGCCTCAATAGTTCCATTACCTACAAGACGCACTAATTTTCCTAAGCTATCATAATAACTAGCTACTGGCGCTGTTTTTTCATAATACTCACGGATACGCTTACTAATTACTTCTTCATTATCGTCGCTTCTACCAGAGGTAATACCACGCTCTACTAATCTTCTCACCAATTCATCTTCAGGTACTTCTAAAGAAAGTACTAATTGAATAGGCGCTGTTTTAAAATCTAATAATTTATCCAGTGCCTCTGCTTGTGCTTTCGTACGCGGGAAACCATCAAATATAAATCCACGGGTATTAGGTGTTTCATCAATTTTAGAACTGATCATTCCAATTACTACCTCGTCTGGCACCAATAAACCTTGGTCCATATATTTTTTTGCTTCAAGACCTAAGGTCGTTTCATTACTTACTTCATGTCGCAATAAATCGCCCGTAGAAATATGTTGTAATTGATAACGCTCAATGATGTTGCTTGACTGTGTACCTTTACCACAACCTGGAGGGCCAAATAAAATAAAATTAAACATAGTGCTTAGTTATTACTTACAAAAGTACAAAATTAATAGCGCTCTTGAGTGAGAAATTATTTTAAAATAATGTACTTATAAAATTAAATTGGCATCAAAAAGTGAAAATCAATTTTTAGAAAAATAATTGCTCCTGCAATTTAATTTACAATTTACTTTTTTTTATGCTCTATACGATCTTCTGAAAGCATTGAATTTAGAGCGTTTGGGGAAATAAAAAAAAGTCCGACCAGTTGCGTTGGGTGTCGGACTTTTATGAGGATGGGTTAGTAAGTACAATCCTTACACAATATTAGAAAAAAAATCACTAAAAAAAATATTTTTTATAGTTTTTTTTAAATGTTGAAAACTTGTTGACAACCGAAAGTGATGTCCAATTAATTTATTTTACCAATCTTTTTCTTTTTTAATTGGTTGCGCACGCTCTTGTCTTTTTTTATCCTGCAGCTTTTTTTCTTCTTGCATTAACGCCTGCAACAATTGTTCTGCTTGCTGCTTAGATAACTTACTAGGCTGTTGTCCTGAATTATTTTTTTCTTCCTGTTTCTTTTGATCCTTATTTTGCTCTTGCTTGTTTTGCTGGTCCTGTTGCTGTTTCTGTTCTTTATTTTTATCCTTATTATCCTTGTTTTGTTGATTATCTTTTTTGTTGTCCTTATTTTTTTTCTTGTTGTTATCGTCTTTCTTTTTCATAGCTAAAGCATACGATAAATTGTATTTGGCATCTTGATCATCTGCATGCAGTTTCAGTGCATTTTTGTAATACGCAATAGCCTCTTCCCATTTTTTTTCATCCATATACGTATTGCCAATATTGTATTGAGCACCACTTTTTGCCTGTTTATCAGCACTCCACTTAGAAGCTTGGTCAAATTCTTTTCTTGCCGCTTCGTTATTTTTTTGACTATATAAACTATTGCCATTATTAAAATGAGCAGTACTATTTTTATTGTTTATTTGCAATGCTTTTTGGTAGCATTGCGTTGCATCCTTGTACTTTTTTTCTTTATAAAGAGCATTTGCTTGTTTAAGCATTTTATTTTCTTGTGCATACAAGGAAGGATTACATGCCCATAAAGTAAATATTAATAGCGTTAGGGTTTTGGAAGTTTGTTTGGAAGCTATCTTTAAAAACATAGCCCCTATTAATAAAACCAAAGCAATTGCTAATGGTATTTGAAAAAAATTGGTATAATCGGCATACCAAACACTTTCAAATTCTGTAGTAGTCATTTGATCTATTTTGAGGGTGATCGTTTTCACGGCTTCCTCCATATTGTCAATAGCACTATAAGTACCATTAGTTTGTTGTGCAATAGCTACTAACGCTGCTTTATTTAATTTTGAAAGCACTTCATTGCCTTGAGCATCTATTTTATTTGCTTGTGTATTGGGGTCAAAAATAGGCGCTCCTTTTTCTGATCCTACGCCAATAGTTTGAATACTAATGCCCGCCTCTTTAGCTGCCTCAATGGCACTTGTAAATTTTTCATCGTGATCTTCTCCATCAGATATAAGAACTATTGTTTTACTATTTCGATTTTTTCCGCTAAGTGATGTGCAGGCCAAATTTATAGCCGCCCCTACTTCTGTACCCTGTGTAGGGACCATATCTGGACTAACCGCTTGCAGCATCATTTTTAATGCAGCATGATCGGTCGTTATAGGCACTTGCAGATACGCATTACCTGCAAATACAATTAAACCTACCCGGTCATTTTCTACTTTATCTAATAACTTATTTATAAATAATTTTGCCCTGGTAAGTCGGTCGGGTTGCAAATCTTTAGCCCACATACTTTTACTTACATCCAATGCAATCATAATATCCACTCCTTTTCTTTTGGCCGTAGCTTCGCCACTTCCTTTTTGCCAATTGGCCAATGCCACTATTAAAAAAAATAAAGCAGCAATTAATAATAACATTTTTAGAGTAAATCGATTAGGGATATACGTAATCAATTGTTGTAGTACTAAATTTCTATTACCCAATTTATTTATACTATTGCGCTGCCATTTTAAGAATACATATAAGCTAAGCAATAAGATAGGTATACTCACCAGGAGCCAAAGGTATACTACATGTTCAAATCGGTACATATGCTACTTTAATAATTTGAAAACAAATTTAATAAAGCAAAAGATAGCGTTTATCAATCAAAGACTACTAAAATATAAATTTTAACACCCCTTTTACGAATGACCGATGTTGATAATTAAAAGCCGGCATTTGTTTTTTTTGCCCAGTAGTATCATGTAGATTTGTAACTATGCAAGTGTATTTAGAAGATTTGAACGAGCAGCAAAAAGCAGCTGTACTTCACATTAATGGCCCTTTAATGATTGTAGCGGGAGCTGGTAGCGGAAAAACTAAAGTACTCACTACCCGTATCGCTCATCTAATGCACCAAGGGGTAGACCCCTTCCATATCTTAGCATTAACCTTTACGAATAAGGCTGCTACAGAAATGAAAGAACGTATTGAGCGAATTTTGGGCAATAACGACGCTCGCAATTTATACATAGGTACCTTTCACTCCGTATTTGCAAAGATATTGCGGGCTGAGGCTACTAAAATTGGCTATCCAAGCAATTTTACCATTTATGATACCGACGATGCGAAGTCGATCATCAAAGAAATAGTCAAGGATTTAAATTTAGACGATAAAATTTATAAACCTGCCTTTGTCTATAATAGAATTTCGGCAGCAAAAAATAGTTTATTAAACGCAGCAGCTTATAGCAACGATAGCGTTATTCAACAAGAAGATGCTCGTGGCAACAGGCCCATGATTGGTGAAATTTATTTACGGTACGAAAACAAGTGTTTCAAAAATGGGGCAATGGATTTTGATGATTTGCTCTTTAAAATGTTCACTATTCTGCATGCTGCACCTGATGTATTAGCAAAATACCAACATCGCTTTAAGTATATTCTCATTGATGAGTATCAGGATACCAATGTAGCCCAATATCAAATTATTAAAATGTTGGGGGCCGTAAATGAAAATATTTGTGTGGTAGGCGACGATGCGCAAAGTATTTATTCCTTTAGGGGCGCCACGGTAAAAAATATTCTACAATTCGAAAAAGATTACGAAGACACAAAAGTTATAAAGTTGGAGCAAAATTATCGAAGCTCTAAGTCGATATTAGAAGTAGCCAATACCATTATCAGCAACAATAAAAATCAAATCAAGAAATCGCTCTGGACCGATAATGAGCATGGCGAGAAAATAAAGGTAGTACGTACATTGACCGACAATGATGAAGGACGTTTTGTAGCCGATACTATTACCGAAATGAAACTTAGAAATCATTACGACAATAAGGATTTTGCTATTTTATACAGAACCAATGCGCAAAGTAGATCGTTTGAGGAAAGTTTGAGAAAGATGAATATACCTTATAAATTATACGGTGGGGTTTCGTTTTATCAAAGAAAAGAAATCAAAGATTTATTGGCCTATCTCCGTTTAGTTGTTAATCCTAATGATGAAGAAAACTTAAAAAGAATTATCAACTATCCCGTTCGCGGTATTGGAAAGTCAAGTATCGACAGAATGGTATTAGCGGCCAATACGCATGGCATAACGATGTGGGAGGTTTTACAAACACCAACGAGCATAGGTTTAAAAGGAGCCGCTTTAGCAGCAGCAGAGAATTTTGTGGTGATGCTAAAAAGCTTCCAGTCGATGCTCGAAAAAGAAAATGCGTATGATATTGCTTTTGCGGTAGGCAAACAAACAGGTCTGGTGGCTGAATTATACAATGATAAATCAGTAGAAGGCTTGGCGCGCTATGAGAATATGCAAGCCTTGCTCAACTCTATAAAAGAATATACAGAAACGCCCGACGAAGAAGGCGAATTACACGATAAAAGCCTGGGTAACTACCTACAACAAATCACCTTATTGACCGATGTAAATAATGATGATGCCGACAAAGATGCCGTTAGTCTTATGACTATTCATGCGGCAAAAGGCCTAGAGTTTCCGTGTGTATTTAGTGTAGGCTTGGAAGAGAATTTATTTCCAAGCGCCATGAGTTTATATGATCGTGCTGACTTAGAAGAAGAGCGAAGATTATTTTACGTTGTGGTAACCCGAGCAAAATCTAAATTATGGATATCCTATGCGAATACACGATATCGTTTTGGTTCCTTAATTCAAAATGACCCGAGTCGTTTTTTAGACGAAATACCAGAACCTTACTTAGACAAAACCTTTACGGGTAGCGCCTCAAAAAGTAATAACAGTGGTTTAGGTATTCAATTTAGAGCAGATGACAAAACCCCTAGTTCATTAAAAAAGCTATCCGAAAAAATACAACAACAAGCTATACCGGCGCATACCCCTTCTACCAACTTTACCGTTGCCGATCCTTCAGAAATTGAAGTGGGGCAGAAAGTAGAACATCAAAAATTTGGCATTGGAACGGTAAGCGCTATCGAAGGAGCTAGCAATAATAGAATTGCACATATCGATTTTGGTGCCGGCAATGGACTTAAAAAAATAATGCTGAATTTTGCAAAATTGAGCATTGTTAAATAATAAAGCTCAAGCATATCCATAAAAATTTGCTCCTTTTTTAACGCCATTTATGTTGTAATTTTACAACATGAAGAAGGCATTATTAATTATTATGGATGGTTGGGGAAAAGGCACTCGACCAGCAGCAGATGCAATTGCACATGCAACTACCCCTTTTTTCAACTCCTTACAAGGTCAATATCCTTATACTACACTTACCACATTTGGCGAAGCAGTTGGTTTACCCGATGGTCAAATGGGCAATTCGGAAGTTGGGCATTTGAATATTGGTGCCGGAAGAATTGTAAACCAAGAACTACAACGAATTAATGTAGCTATACGTTCAGGAGAATTTTCTACCAACCCTACTTTATTAGCAGCAATAAACTATGCTAAAGAACACAACAAAACATTACACCTTATTGGCTTAGTGGGCGATGGTGGCGTGCATGCACATTCTAATCATCTAAAAGCATTGATAGCTTTGGCTTCTGAGCAAGGTGTTCCAAAGATTGCTATTCATGCTTTCACAGATGGAAGAGATACCGATCCTAAAAGTGGCTATGGCTTTTTAGCAGATCTACAACAGTTTATTCAAGATAAAAACACCCAAATTGCATCTGTGACAGGTCGTTATTTTGCAATGGATCGAGACAAACGATGGGATCGAGTAAAAATTGCTTACGATGCATTGGTGCATGGAAAAGGAAGTATGTCGAGCGATATTTTAGCTTCAGTTAAGCAATCGTATACCGATCAAGTTACAGATGAATTTATTAAACCAATCATAGCAACGGACCCCGAAGGCAATTCTTTAGCTACCATTCAAAAAGACGATGTAGTGATTTGCTTTAATTTCCGAACAGATCGTTGCCGTGAAATTACCGAAGTGCTTACACAAAGAGATTTTCCTGAATTAGCACTGTTTGCTTTGCCGCTTCATTACTGCACCTTTACAGAGTATGATCATAGTTTTAAAAATGTGCAGGTAGTTTTTCACAACGACAATTTAAAAAATACGCTGGGAGAAGTTATTGCCAAAAATAAATTGAAACAACTGCGCATGGCTGAAACAGAAAAGTATCCGCATGTTACTTTTTTCTTTTCTGGAGGAAGAGAAGAAGTTTTTGAAGGGGAAAAAAGAATCATGAAAGATTCGCCAAAAGATGTGGCTACTTATGATTTAAAACCAGAGATGAGTGCGAAGGAATTAACGGCAGCTTTATTACCAGAAATTGAAAATCAAACAGCCGACTTCATCGTCATTAATTTTGCAAATGCCGATATGGTAGGCCATACGGGTGTGTGGCAAGCTGCTATTAAAGCTGCAGAAACAGTAGATGCTTGCATTGCTCAAATCATACCCTTAGCATTAAAAATGGACTACGGTATTTTCCTCACGGCCGATCATGGAAATTCCGACTGCTTAATCAATGAAGATGGTTCACCGAATACAGCACATACTATGAATCCTGTACCTTTTTACATTATCTCTAATGACTTCAAAGGCAGCATTCAATCGAATGGGAAATTAGGCGATTTAGCACCTACGATCTTGCATTATATGGGCTTAGCTATACCTAAAGAAATGACGGGTACCGTTTTAATTTAAAGACTCGATAAAGTAGCTTTTTCTTCTAACACCGCTAACTGATAGGGCATTCCCAAACGGAGTGCCCTATTGTCGTATTGATGACCACAAGGAACATTAAAACAAACAGGATAACCATATTCAGCTACTTTATCCCAAATTATTTCTTCTAAAGATTGTCCAAATGGTCGTTCTGTATCTTCCATATCGGTAAAACTACCCACTACTAATCCTTTTAGTTCTTTTAACTGACCCGAACGTTTTAGATTATATAACATGCGATCTATTTGATACAAATGCTCACCGATGTCTTCTATGAAAAGTATGTTGCCAGCCGTTTGAAATTGCGATGCCGAACCCGTAAGATTTGCTAAAATAGCAAGGTTGCCCCCCACTAAAGGAGCGGTTACCGAACCAAGAATATTCAATGGATGTGCGGGCATTTCATACGACAACGATTTTCCCTCCAATGCCAACAATAAGGATTGAACGGGTGC
Source organism: uncultured Bacteroidota bacterium (assembly GCA_903912405.1). Lineage (GTDB taxonomy): Bacteria > Bacteroidota > Bacteroidia > Chitinophagales > Chitinophagaceae > CAIWHF01. The sequence continues at coordinate 21,037 of CAIWHF010000235.1, forward strand.
ACTTTGCCAATTATCGGCAATCACACTCCCACACATTAAAGCATGTATAGTTGGCAGCGCGAATTGAGCTTGTAGATGACTATGCAAAACCGTAATATCACTAAAACCACAAATCCATTTTGGATGTTTTAAAAAATTGGTAAAGTCGAGCTGATCAATGATTCTACTCATGCCATAACCCCCTCTTCCCATCCATATAGCTGCAAGACTGGTATCATCTAACATGGCTTGCAAATCGGCTAATCGCTCTTGATCCGAACCAGCGAAATAATAATCGCCTAATCCTATCGTTTTGCCTAATACCGTTTCATAACCCAAGGAATGTAATAGGCGAATTGCCTGCTCTACGCGAGCGGCGTCAACATATCCAGACGGACAAGTAATGCCAATTTTCATTCCAGGCGTTAAATAAGGTGCTTGTATCATACTCATCGTTATTTCATTTACCAAATGCCAATAAAAATAGTGTTTTCCTCAATTTTTATAGGATATATTTTCAATTTATACCCTTCTCCACTGGTATTTCTTCCATTGCTTAAATCGAATCGATATTTGTGTAAAGGGCACACTAGACGATCACTAGCATCTATCCAAGCATCGCAAAAATGTGCACCGGCATGCGGACAGGTAGCTGCAAAAGCAAAAAGCTGCTCCTTTTTTTTAAGCACTATTAATTGCTTTTCTGCTAAAAGTATGGATTGAAATTTACCTTCTTCCAAATCGCTATATAAAAAAGGAGCTTGTACAAATTGATACATACTTATCGTTTAGAAGCAAAAAAATCTTTCATAAGCTGAGCGCATTCACTTGCTAATATCCCTTGCGACAAAGTTGCTTTTGGATGAAAAGGCCAATTTTCTTTGGTGTGTTTTTGGTAGCCATTTTTTTCATCGGCAGCTCCAAAAACAATGCGTTTTACTTTACTCCAATAGATTGCGCCGCTACACATCAAACAAGGTTCTACCGTAACATAGACGCAGGCTTCGCTTAAATACTTGCTACCTATTTGATTACAAGCAGCTGTTATGGCAATCATTTCGGCATGGGCCGTTGGATCTTTTAATTGCTCCGTTTGATTATGACCACGAGCAATGATTTTTTGATCCCAAACCACTACTGCACCTATGGGAATTTCTCCCAAATCAAATGCTATTTGAGCCTGTTCTAGTGCAGCTTTCATGAAATAACTATCGTCGTGCATTATTCTTTATGTTTAGTATCCATAATAATGGTTACTGGACCATCATTTAATAAATCGATTTGCATATCGGCACCAAATACCCCTTTTTCGGTAGGCACCAATTGTTGCATTTTATGAATAAACAATTGATATAAGGGTTTGGCATGATCGGGTTGTGCTGCATTTATAAAAGAAGGCCTATTCCCTTTTTTATACTGTGCAAATAGCGTGAATTGACTGACCACTAAAACAGCACCTTGTATTGCTTTAAGATCCAAATTCATAGCGCCTTGCTCATCTGCAAACACACGCAATTTTTCAATTTTTTGTACAAGCCAATCAACATCTTCTTCCGTATCATCATGCGTAATTCCTAATAAAACAAGGAAGCCTGCTTGAATAGCACCAACCACTTGTTGATCAATAGCGACCGTGGCTCTTTTTACACGTTGAATAACTGCTCTCATTGTTTAACCATACAATTCAAATTCTACATTCGTTTTATTATAGCCCAATTTGATAATACGCTCTTTTGCTTCATCTACCATAGGGCGCCATCCACAGAGCATAAAATGCGCTACCGGCAAATCGCTACAAAGGGATTCGTAAATAGCATGCACATAACCTCTTTTTGAATTATAGGTAGATCTAGAGGTAATAGGATGATAAAAAAACTGCTCATTTTGTTTAGCCATCGCTTCCATTTCCTCTTTGAAAAGCAGATCTTCTTCGTTGCGACAACCATAAATCAAATGAATATCCAAATGGGGTAACTGTTCTTGTTGTATATACTGCAGCATGCTTCTGTATGGAGCAATACCCGTACCTGTACAAATTAAAAACAAGGTTTTATCTAATTGGTCGGGCAATACAAAAACACCTTGAGCGGCTCTTACCAGCAATTCGGTGCCTATACTAGCTTGCTCAAATAGATAAGTAGTGCCGGCACCTTGCTCCAACTTTACAATAACAAGTTCGAATATGTTGGATTGATTGGGCGCATTTGCAATGCTATAACTGCGCCATCGTTTATTACGGCGCTCAGCAATAGGCAAATCAAGCGTTACAAATTGTCCGGGTATAAAATGGAACTGCTCTAATTCAGGCAATTGTATCCAAAATCGCTTCACCGTAGGCGATTCATTTTGGATATCTATAATTATACCTTTATGCCAAGCTAATACCATATTGTAAAGATACTATCGACTTTCTATAATTTTTATAAAAGATTACTGAATATACTTGTATTTTTGCTAAAATTTAAAATCTAAAACCATGGCAAGTAGTGCATTTAATAATCGAATAGCAAAAGAAGTTGAAGAGATTAAAATCGCAGGTTTATTTAAAGAAGAACGCATCATTGCTTCTGAGCAAGGCGCAGAAATAATGGTAAACGGTAAAACAGTTTTAAATTTCTGTGCTAATAATTACTTAGGTCTTTCCTCGCATCCGCGTGTTATTGAAGCAGCGCACCAGGCGTTAGACAAAAGAGGCTTTGGCTTAAGTTCTGTTCGTTTTATTTGCGGCACACAAGATATTCATAAGGAATTAGAACAAAAGATTGCTGCATTCTTGGGCACAGAAGATACTATATTATACGCTGCTTGCTTTGATGCCAATGGTGGCGTGTTTGAACCCTTATTAGGAGAAGATGACGTTATTATTTCAGATGAATTAAACCATGCATCAATTATAGATGGTGTACGCTTATGTAAATCGAAACGTGCTCGTTATAAACATAACGACATGGCTGATTTGGAAGCGCAATTACAACAACATGCAGATGCAAGAACGCGCATTATTGTTACCGACTCTGTTTTTTCTATGGATGGCACAGTTGCGCAACTTGATAAAATATGTGACTTAGCCGACCAATACGATGCTATTATTATGATGGATGAGTGCCACTCATCAGGTTTTATGGGTAAAACTGGTAGAGGGGTGCATGAATTATGCGATGTGATGGGAAGAATAGATATTATCACAGGTACTTTAGGTAAAGCACTAGGCGGTGCTTCGGGTGGTTTTACCAGTGGTAAAAAAGAAGTTATTGATATGTTGCGCCAACGCAGCAGACCGTATTTGTTTTCTAATACCTTGGCTCCTTCAATTGTAGGTGCTTCGATAGCGGTCTTTGATTTGCTTAGTGAATCTACAGCCTTAAGAGATAAATTAGAAAGCAATACGCACTATTTTAGATCCAAAATGACTGCCGCAGGATTTGATATCAAACCGGGTATCCATCCTATTTGTCCAGTGATGTTATATGATGCCGTATTAGCACAAAAATTTGCAGCACGCATGCTAGAAGAAGGTATTTATGTAGTTGGATTTTTCTACCCAGTAGTAGCAAAAGGATTAGCTAGAATTCGTGTTCAAATAAGCGCTGGCCACGATCAGCATCATTTAGATAAAGCCATTGAAGCCTTTATTAAAGTAGGTAAAGAACTAGCAGTAATTAAATAATAGCAAGAGCACAAGCGCACTAGAAAAGTAAATTATGCAAGAAGAAAAATCACTCAACTTTTTAGAAGAAATCATTGAAAATGATTTGGCCGCAGGAAAATATCCTGATGGCATACAAACTCGATTTCCTCCCGAACCAAATGGGTATTTACATATTGGTCATGCTTCTTCTATTTGTTTAAATTTTGGATTAGCCACAAAATATAAAGGAAAATGTAATCTTCGTTTCGATGACACTAATCCTTCTACAGAAGAAACAGAATATGTAGAGAATATAAAACAAGATATTGCTTGGCTAGGTTTTACTTGGGATAAAGAATTTTATGCCTCCGATTATTTTGAGCAAATTTATCATTTTGCCCTTGCTTTAATAGAAAAAGGATTAGCTTATGTAGACGATAGCAGTGCAGAAGAAATTGCAGCTATGAAAGGTAATTTACAAACGCCCGGAAAAAATAGTCCCTACAGAGATAGAAGCATTAGCGAAAACAAAGAATTGTTTGAAGCTATGCGTGCCGGCACCTTTGCTGATGGCGAAAAAGTATTGCGTGCAAAAATTGATATGGCGCATCCCAATCTTCTTCTACGCGATCCTATTATGTATCGCATCAAACATGCACATCATCATCGCACAGGTAATGCTTGGTGCATTTATCCTATGTATGATTTTGCTCACGGACAAAGTGATAGCATAGAACATATTACACATAGCATTTGCACCTTAGAGTTTATACATCATAGACCATTATATAATTGGTTTATCGAGCAATTAGGTATCTATCCTAGTCACCAATACGAATTTGCGCGCCGCAACCTTACTTATACTGTAATGAGCAAGCGTAAATTATTACAATTGGTTACCGAAGGTCATGTTGCCGCTTGGGATGACCCACGAATGCCCACTATCAGCGGTATGAGAAGAAGAGGCTATACGGCTAAGGCATTAAGAAATTTTGCAGATACTATTGGCGTTGCTAAGCGCGAAAATATTGTAGATATAGGTTTATTGGAATTTTGTGTAAGAGAAGACCTCAATAAAATTGCACAACGTAGAATGGCGGTTTTAGATCCTATTAAATTAATCATCACCAATTATCCAGAAACAGAAGAGTTTTTAACTGCAGAAAACAATCCAGAAGATGCGGATACTGGTCATAGAACCATTCCTTTCACTAAAGAATTATGGATAGAGCGTGACGACTTTATGGAAGCGCCTCCAAAAAAATTCTTTAGATTAGGGGTAGGCTTAAAAGTACGCTTAAAACATGCTTACATTGTGGAATGTACCGATTATAAAAAAGATGCCAATGGAAACATCACTGAAGTGCATGCTACCTATTTCCCTGAAAGCAAAAGTGGACAAGATACTAGTGGCATAAACGTAAAAGGAACTATACATTGGGTGAGCACCCAACATGCGCAAACAGCAACGGTGCATTTGTATGATCGCTTATTCAAAGTAGAAGATCCAAGTAGTGAAGAAGGTGATTTTAAATCGTACTTAAACGAGCATTCGAAAACGGAACTCCATACCGTATATATTGAACCTGCATTGGCAACTGCCAAGGTGGGCGAACACTTTCAATTTCTGAGACTAGGTTATTTTTGTGTAGATACAAAAAGTACAGCATCACAACTCATTTTCAACAAAACAGTAGGCCTGAAGGATTCTTGGGCTAAAGAACAAAAAAATAATGGACTTAATTAAGTATTCTAAACACCCTTTAATAAAAGCTATTAGAAGTATTACCAACAGTAAATACTTAGATGTAATAGGTGTAATAGTGGTTCTTGCCGGCGCCATTTCGCTTGGTTATCATAAAACCACAGTAGATCTTCATCCTTATCACATCCCTTATGTATTGCCTTTAGGCATCTTTTCAATAATCAATACCTGCATTAGCATTTTGAGTACTAGAATGGTGACTAAGAAAAACAATTTGGGCAATCTTGTAACTACATTTAATACGGTGCTGAGCGGTGCTGTTGATTTTCTATTGGGAAATATTGCTGCAATCATTACCTATCCCGTTTCTTTTCTTGCTAATTATTTTTGTTATCGCTCTTGGAAAATTAGCAAGGTATTACGAGAAATTGATTGGATATTTTATAGAAATATAGCGCTGGGTTTTATAGTTTCTTTTTTGCTCAACTATATTGGCTTTAAAAAATTTAATCTATTCAGCAACGAATCTATAGATCTTTTAAAATATGTAATAGTAGCTATACCTGCTGGTATTACCTTTGGTGCTACTTTCAATACAGCACGATTATATCCAGACAGTTGGTTGATGTGGCAGAGTTACAATTTATTCAAACTAGTGCAAAACATATTGTTCAAAAACTATGCCAATATGTTTAAGTATATTTTCTATTTATTCAATTCCATTATTGGTTATATTACCTGGAAATCAGAAGAAAGTAAAGAGTTTAAACTCACCAATAAATAGCGCAATCCAAAAAGTTGCTGTAGCTTAATCTAAAAAATCGTCGCTAGGTTTTTGGCTTGCCAAAAAATTATCTAAAATAGGTGCAAATTGAGGTGGAACTTTTTTAAGGATATATGCCTTTACGTTTTCCAGCGCTGCTTTAGCTTGTTCTGGCGTTAAGCCTGCATTAGCTTCTAATTCTTTAAGTAAATCGTTCATAATTAAACTGCTTTTTGAGATTGTAATTTTTCTACTTGTAATTTCTCTTTTGTATAGGCTAAGCTAAGATGAAATGAAGTAACACCTTTTTCACTCGGCAATTCATACATGGCATCACGTAATATCATTTCACAAATGCTGCGCAAGCCTCTTCCGCCTAATTGAAACTCAATAGCCTTTTCTACCATAAAATCTAAGGCATCTTCATCTACGGTCAATTCAATTTTTTCTAGAGAAAATAATTTCTTGTACTGTTTGATCAATGCATTTTTAGGTTCGGTAAGGATACGTTTTAAAGATGTCTTATCGAGTGGGTTTAAATATGTAACAATAGGCAAACGACCTAAAAGCTCCGGTATTAAACCAAAACTTCTCAAGTCTTGTGAATTTACGTATTGTAATAGATTAGCTCTATCCAAATCTTGCGTAGCTGTGATAGATCTATATCCAATTGCTGATGATTGCATTCTACGAGCAATCATTTTATCGATACCCTCAAATGCACCGCCGCAAATAAATAAGATATGTTGGGTATTTATTTTTACCATTTTCTGATCGGGATGTTTACGGCCACCCTGAGGAGGCACCAATACTTCCGATCCCTCTAGTAATTTGAGCATTGCTTGTTGAACCCCTTCGCCACTAACATCTCTGGTAATAGAAGGGTTGTCGCTTTTTCTACCCACTTTGTCAATCTCATCGATATACACTATACCTTTCTCTGCTAAACTTATATCATAATTACACGCTTGTAATAAGCGCGATAAAATACTTTCTACATCTTCACCAACATAACCAGCTTCCGTGAAAACAGTAGCATCTGCAATAGCAAAAGGCACTTGCAATAATTTAGCTATGGTTTTAGCTAATAAGGTTTTTCCCGTACCTGTTTCGCCCACCATGATGATATTAGACTTATCTATTTCTACTTCATCATCTTCCTGATTTAAGCGCTTATAATGATTGTAGATAGCCACTGCCATGGTTTTCTTAGCGTCTTCTTGGCCAATAACATATTGATCTAAAAAAGCCTTTATTTCTTTCGGTTTATGCAAGGATAAAGCAGCTGGGGTAGCAGTAGCTGCTTTGCCCGAAACACCTGCATCTTGCAATAAAATATGTGCATTTTCTATACAGGCATCGCAGATCATTCCTTTAGCACCTGTAAATAGGATATTAACTTCACTTTCAGCACGTTCGCAGAACGAACATTTTTTTTCAGTAGCCTTTGCCATTCAAAAATAATTAGTTGTCAAAGGTACGCATTGAAAAGGAAGAAATGAGAAATCTACCCCTATAAAAAATTGCCTTAAAGTATAAAAGCTATCTAGTATCTTGCAGATAGAAATGAATACTACTTTATTCGCTCATACAACCGATACAGAAAATAGATTTGTAGAGGTGGTGGTGCCACTCAATCTACCGCAAACCCTCACCTATGGCATTCCACTAGAATGGCAAGGAAGTGTATTGCCAGGCATGCGTGTAGAAGTAGCATTGGGAAGGAATAAATTGTATGCAGGACTAGTAGTTGCTGTTCATAATAATCAACCAACATCATATCAAGTAAAACCCATTCGCGCTATAATTGATGCTATTCCAATTATAAGTGAATTGCAATTAGCCTTTTGGTCGTGGGTATGCCAATATTATATTGCCAATCCAGGTGAAGTAATGCAGGTAGCGCTTCCAACACACTTAAAACTATCTGGGGAAGCCCTGTTTGAATTACAAAAATTTGACACAAGAATTAATTGGAGTGATGACGCTTTTATTGTTTTAGAAGCACTAGACCTAAAAGGTAAACTTAGTCTTAACACTATCAAACAATTAATTACTCCTAAAAAAGTAGCCATCACCCTTCAAGAGCTTTTGCATCATAATGCTATACGTATCATTGAAAAACTTGAAGAAACCTATAAACCTAAAACAGAAAGAATTGTAAAATTAAAGTCCGAATTTGTCTCGGAGCAAGGTCTTCATACCCTTTTAGATGCTTGTAAAAAAGCACCTAAACAAGAACAACTTGTGATGGCTTTTTATCAATTGTATAAAAAAGAAGCCGTTGTTACCGTTAAAAATTTATTGGCTAGTACACAGACTACCAATGCACAATTAAATGCACTCATAGAAAAAGGATTTTTTTATACCGATGAAATAAAAGTAGATCGACTCGCATATATTAAAAATCCAGATGGCGTTAAAACTATTACCTTAACGGATGCACAACAAATTGGCCAACAGGAGCTTGAAAAAGTGCTCCAAAAACAAGAAGTGGTGTTGATAGAGGGTGTAACAGGAAGTGGAAAAACGTTACTTTATATAGAGCAAATAAAAAAAATAATACAAGAGGGCAAACAAGTATTACTCTTAGTTCCCGAAATAGCCTTAAGTACACAATTAGTGGCTCGATTATATCATTATTTTGGTGAAGAGCTGGGTGTTTACCATTCCAAATTTTCTAATAATGAGCGTGTGGAGATATGGAATAAAGTGAGCAGTCAGGCATACAAGTTAATAGTTGGTGCCCGCTCTGCCGTATGGCTTCCTTTTCAACAACTAGGCTTGGTTATTGTAGATGAAGAGCATGACGGATCTTATAAACAACAAGAACCAGCGCCACGATTTCATGGAAGAGATGCTGCCATTTATTTAGCGCAGCTTCATAAAGCCAAAGTAATATTAGGATCGGCAACGCCAAGCATGGAAAGTTTGTATAATGCGCATCAAAAAAAATATGGCTATGTACAATTAATGGAACGCTATCAAGGTTTGGCAATGCCTACAATAGAGATTGTAGATGCTCGTATGCTGCAACAAGCTTATGCTACAAATTCCTTAATTGCACCTGCACTTATTGAAAAAATAGCAGTAGCACTGTCGAATAAAAAACAAATTATTCTGTTTCAAAACAAACGGGGTTATGCTCCTTTTCAAGTATGTACTACCTGTGGGTGGGTACCCAAATGTAAATATTGTTCTGTATCGCTTACCTACCATAAGATAACAGATAAGATGCATTGTCATTATTGTGGAACAAAATCGAAAGTGATGCATCAATGCCCAGCTTGTGGAAGTGATCATATTATTAGTAAAAGTTTTGGAACAGAGCGAATAGAAGAAGATATAAAACAATTATTTCCAACAGCCACTATCGCCAGAATGGATACCGATAGTATGAAAGGAAAAAATAACTTTTCCGATTTATTTAAAAAAATGGAGTTGCGCCAAATTGATATTTTAATTGGCACACAAATGGTAGTAAAAGGCTTAGACTTTGCTAATGTATCTTTGGTAGGTATTTTAAATGCCGACAATTTACTTACATGGCCAGATTTTAGAGTTAACGAAAGAGCTTTCCAATTAATGGAGCAGGTAAGTGGAAGAGCTGGAAGAAAAGAGCAACAAGGAGAAGTACTTATACAAGCCATACATATCGACCACCCCGTACTGCAATGGGTAAAAGATCATAGTACACAGGCCTATTATGAGAATGAATTACAATTTAGAGAAGCATTTATATACCCTCCATTTTGTAGGATGATAAAAGTGATATGCAAGCATGCTGCAGAAGCGATGGCTCAACAAATGGGAGCACTTATGGCTGACGCTATTCAAACAAAAAAAATTGATTGTATATTGCAAGGACCAGCACCGGCGCTTATCAACAAAATCAACAATTTATATTATTACGAACTTTGGCTTAAATGCCCTAAAGACGCAAAAAAACTAGTCGATATCAAACAAGTATTGAAAGAACAAAAAAGAAGCATTCTGTCTATGAAAGCTTATAGTTCTGGAATAATTACTCTTGATGTGGACCCTCAAAACTAAGCTTACTATGATAGTGCAACAAAATGTATCTATAAAACACCTAAACACTTTTGGTATAGACTTCAAAGTAGATAACTACGTTATCATTGATTCGATGCAAGTACTAAAAACACTTAGTGAAGAAAAAAAGTTATTAAAACATAAAATACAAATAGGTGGTGGAAGCAATATTTTATGCGTTGAAGAGCAATTGCATGCTACACTTATTCACAATCAACTTAAAGGGAAAAAAGTAATAAAAGAAACGGAAGCCCATGTATGGGTTGAAGTAATGGCTGGTGAAAAATGGCATGACTTTGTATTGTATGCCATTGAAAACAATTGGGGAGGCGTTGAAAATCTGTCTTTAATACCGGGCACAGTAGGTGCTGCACCCATTCAAAATATTGGAGCATATGGTGTAGAAGTTGGTTCATGCATAGAAGAAGTACGTGCATGGAATTGGAATGATAAAGAACTCCTGAAATTTAAAAAAGAGGAATGCAAATTTGGATATAGAACCAGTATTTTTAAAGAAAAATGGAAACAAAAAATACTTATTACTTCGGTGGTATTTAAATTAGATAAGCAACATCATTTTAATACTACCTATGGCGCCATTACACAAGAATTAGAGAAAATGGGTATTATTACCTTATCCATTAAAGCGATATCGGATGCCGTTACTAGTATTAGAAAAAGTAAACTTCCCAATCCTGAGGAGTTGGGAAATGCGGGTAGCTTTTTTAAAAACCCTACAATTAAAATTTCACATTTTAAAGAACTACAGAAAGAACATACGCTTATACCTTCATTCACATTAGATGCGCAACATGTAAAAGTGCCTGCAGGATGGCTTATAGAACAATGCCAATGGAAAGGTAAAAAATTAGGCTCTTGCGGCGTACACAAAGACCAAGCACTTGTGATTGTAAACTATGGAAAGGCTAGCGGACAAGATATTTACAAATTGTCCGAAGCCATCATACAAGACGTACAAAGAAAATTCAATATTGAATTAGAGAGAGAAGTCCAAATCCTAAGTAACAGTTTGCTCTAAAATAGGGAGCTTAATATAGAAATCGGTCCCTTCATTTTCAATGGACTCAAACCAGATGGAACCGTTCCAATATTCAACTATTCTTTTAGTCATTGCCAATCCAATACCACTACCAGAATTTTTAGTAGTGAAATGAGGTACAAAAACATCTGCTTTGATAGAAGGAGAAATACCTATTCCATTGTCTTTGACTTGAATAACAGCTAGTTGATTTTGTATATAGAGATTTACAAAAATAAAACCTTGTTTCCCTTCAGGAATAGCCTGTACAGCATTTTGTAATAAATTACTAAATACACGCAGCATTTGACTTTTATCTGATCTAACTAAAATTTGATGATTAGGCAAAGATAACGATATGGATATGTTGCTTTCATTATTATAAATAGATATGCTATTCTCTAAAATGGCATTTAAGCTAAAAGTTGCAACTTGCGGATCGGGTAATTTTGCAAAGTTAGAAAATTCACTAGCTATATAATTTAAATTATCAATTTGCTCAATTAAAGAATCGGTAACTTTTTTAGTAATGGATAAGATATTATCCTGTTTGTTATTAATTGCATTTTGCAAAAATTGCAAATTTAATCGCATTGGTGTTAGTGGGTTTTTGATTTCATGGGCAACCTGTTTTGCCATATCCTTCCAGGCATCTTCGCGTTCTGATTGTGCTAGTTGATGTGCACTTTCCTCTAATTTTTTAATCATTTTATTATATTCACTAACCATTAAACCAATATCATCATCATAAGGCCATTCAAGTAGTTCGTTTTTTTGCAAATTAACTCTTTGAAATTGTTTAATAATCAAATTAAAACTTCTAGTTAATCCGTTGGTTACAATAAAAGCGAGCAACGTTGATAAAACAAATATAAAAGCATACAAATTTGTCATTGCAATTACCAAATAAGTAATTTGATAACGAATCTCTTTTTGAGAAGCATAAATGGGCATACTCATAAAGGCTATTATATTACCATTTTCATCAAACAAATTCATATACGCCACCTTAAAATCAAGCAAACCAATATGTTCATCTAAGCACAAAATGGGTATATTATTTGATATTAAATAATTTAAAGGTGTTTTAGAAATTATTGGGGCTAATAGTCCGTACTTAAATAAATCTACATTGGAAGATGAAAGCAATTTTCCATCTAATCCAAAAATATTGATATCTGCATGCGTATTTGGAACATTATTGTTTACAATATCTTGTAGGTTTAATCTTGCTATAACAGAAGAGTCTATGGAATTGATATGCTTTTCAAAAATTAATCGTTGTATTGGATCTTTGAACTTTTGTGCAGTAGACAATAAGGTATTTTTATTATTTTGCTCGAATCGAACAAATAGAAAAGATATAGTTAATACACCTAAAATTAAAAAGGAAATTAATACAAGACTCAGCATCGCATAATGCGTCTTTTTTCTAAAATTGAACGTAATTAAATGGCGCTTATATTCTTTAAGCACAAATAAAGAAGCAAATAATCTATATAAAATAATAGTAAGTATTATTATTACACTAATTCCAAACAAATAAGAAAATAAAACCACTCCATCAAGCCAGCTAATAGCATTTTGTACAATTACAAATTCTGAACGATTTGGTAAAAGATACCAATTCCATGATTTATTATTTCGTTGGAAAAATGAATACGGAGTTGAATACAATTTGGCATGTTTAGAAAATAATGGAAACTGTACATCACTAGAATGGTATTTCAATTTGCCATGCTCATATTTAGCAAAAGCATAATCATCGTATTTCTTTAATGAGGAGAAACTATCAGTTGCAAGTAACGCTGGAAAAATTGATTGATTATCATAATTTCTTAAATAAAAATAAATTGTTTGTCTTACCTGTTTGTTACCTGGAAATGGTAAGATTAATTTATACTCTAAACTCCCTGCTTCATTTTCTCTAAATAATAAATTACGATGCTTACTAGATTGCCAATCATAAGTATCTTGCTTGTTAAATGCGCCTTGATTTTTGACTATTGCCTTTAAAAAGTTGTACTCGGTGTCTATGTGAACGACATAAGCATTATTCAAATTTGAAAAGTTAGATGCCTTTAAAAAATTACGTAACGTAATATTTTGACAACTACTTTCTTTTGATTCTGAAAAAACAGAATCTAAAGAAAGTGTTTTTACAATTGGTTCCAAATATTTTTCTAAAATTGTATCTCTGCGTATTACAGATAATTCATTTGCGATGTTTATTTTATTTTTTTGTTCTCGTTTACTAGTAAAATATAAAAGCAAAAATGTAAACGATATACAAACATAAAGTAGCCAAAAAATAGTGCTTAATTCTGATACATCCGTTGTAATTTTAATTTTCAAAAAATCCAGCAGTATATAAAATAATATAAACCAAATGCCAAGTAAAAATAAG
>CAIWHF010000236.1 GCA_903912405.1 uncultured Bacteroidota bacterium
AATCAAACTGAATTAAAAAAATATATTGCTCTGTCTGAAAAATAAAAAAAAATCGCAAAATGCAACTTATAGAAATTATCCATTCAATTCATGACATAATGATTTTGTAGAGGCAGCAACAATTAATCTTCATGTAAAATTCTTAGTAAAAATCTTCACCAAGCCCTATCCGGTTATATAGACTAAAGAATGTAAAAGAGAGAAACTTCTACTTCGCTAAATCTAAAATGATTTTATATTCCAAAGTTGTCACCGGACATACCGACAAGCGTCCTTGTTTGATTAAAGCTAAATTTTCTAAACCAGGTGTTTGTTTCATAGTAGCAAGACTTACTGAATTTTTCAACGCCTTTAAAGGTTTTAAGTCTACTGCTACCCAATTTGGATCATCGGTAGTAGGATCTTGATAGGCTGTTTTTGCTACTGTAGCAATACCTATAATTTCCAATCCTTCATTGCTATGGTAAAATAAGACTTCATCACCTTTGGCCATTGCACGCAAATTATTCCTAGCTTGGTAATTACGCACTCCATCCCAAAAAGTCTTTTTGTCTTTACAAAATTGTTCCCAACTATATTTGAAGGGTTCTGATTTTACTAACCAATAGTTCATAATATTAATGTTCTCTGTTTAACAAATAATTTGTGATTTGTATAAATGACTCCTTCTTGCTTGCGTCAATCGACAACCTGTCTAAACTATCAAATGCTGCTTGGGTATATTGTTGAATTAATTCTTTACAGGCTTCCTTCGCTTTTGTAGCTTCAAATAAAGATAGCATCTGCATTACTTTATCTTCTGCGTTACTATTTAATAATTGCTGAATTTGATTTTTTTGTTCTTCATTTCCAAGTGCTATTGCTTTTAACAATAAATAGGTTTTTTTGTTGGCTTGTATATCACCACCCTTTTGCTTTCCTAATTTAGCCACTTCACCAAAAGCATCTAAGTAATCATCTTGCAATTGAAAGGCTAATCCTAACTGAATACCAAAATGATACAAACTAGAAGCTTGTTCTTTAGTTGCGGAGCCTACCATTGCACCCATCTGTAAACTCGCTGCTAATAAAACAGATGTTTTCAAACGAATCATTTCTAAATAGGCTTCAATACTTACATCTTCCCTATTTTCAAAATCCATATCCCACTGTTGTCCTTCGCATACCTCAATAGCGGTCTTATTAAATAACTCCACCAAGGCAAGGGGTTGTTGTTTATTTTTAACGAGCAATTGATACGCATAAATAAACATGACATCACCACTTAAAATGCCTGTGGGTAATCCATACTTGGCATGCACCGTAGCAAAACCTCTTCGCAAGGGTGCTTTATCCATAATATCATCATGAATCAAGGTAAAATTATGAAAGAGCTCAATAGCCGCTGCAATATGATAAGCATCTTCTTGAGCAGCATCAAAAGCTTGTGCTGCCATCAAACATAAAACTGGTCGAATGCGCTTGCCGCCTAATTGTAAGAGATAAGCACAAGGCTCATATAAATTTCGGGGTTCTTGTTCAAAGGGCACTAATTGTCGAAATCGTGCTTCGAATTGCTGACTAAGTTCTTGTAACTGTGTCGACATAAATAATTTATTTTTTTATTGTTGCTATAGATTCTAAACTAAAATCAATCATTCGCTTATCTAAATTAGCACTCAACACTTTTATCATGACCTTATCTCCTAATCTAAATTGCAAACCGGTATTTTTTCCACGTAGCGCATAATCTTGCTCTACATATTCAAACTGGTCGATGCTCAATAATTCATTTACACTCACCATACCTTCACATTTGTGTGCCACTGTTTCTGCCCAAAAACCATAGGTAGAAGCCCCACTCACAACGGCTTCAAACACTTCGCCTACATAAGCCTGCATATACTCTACTTGTTTGTATTTATTAGCACTACGTTCAGACTCCATAGCACTGCGTTCTTGATCACTACAATGTTTACATGCCGCTTCCAATTCCGGATTTTTTGGATATTGATGCGCTAAACAGGCGGCTACAATTCTATGCACTAGCACATCGGGGTAACGACGAATGGGTGATGTAAAGTGACAATAATTCTCAAATCCTAAGCCATAGTGCCCAATATTTTTAGTAGTATAGATCGCTTTCGACATAGTGCGTATACCTAAACTTTCTAAAACATGCTGCTCTGGTTTGCCTTTTACAAATTGCAACATTTCGTTAAATGAATGGGCAATAGAAGCCGGATCGTTTAAATTAAATTTGAATCCATAGCGAGATGCAAAGGAGGTGAAAACCTCTAACTTACTAGTATCTGGCGCATCATGAATACGATATGGGAACGGTATTTTTAATTTTTCTGTTTCCAATTTTCCAACAAATTCAGCTACCGCTTTGTTGGCTAGCAACATAAATTCTTCAATTAGTTGATGCGCTTGCTTACTTTCCTTCACAATAATACCAATAGGTTTTGCTTCTTCATCTAACTGAAAACGCACTTCTTGAGAAGAAAAATTAATAGCCCCTTTTTTAAAGCGTTCTGCTCTTAATTGTTGTGCTAAGTTATTTAACAGCAACAATTCTTCATTTAAATCACCTGGCGTGCCTTCAATTTGTGTTTGCACTTCTTCATAAGTAAATCTTCGCTTAGAGTGAATCAATGTTCGACCAATCCAAGTGGAAAGCACTTTAGCATCAGCATCTATTTCAAAAACCGCAGAGAAGGTATATTTATCTTCATTTGGTCGGAGCGAACATAATTCATTACTAATGCGCTCGGGCAACATAGGCGCCACTCGATCGGGCAAATAAACACTGGTTGCTCTTGCGAAAGCTTCTTTATCTAATGGTGTATCGGGTTGCACAAAATGACTCACATCGGCGATATGAACACCAATTTCCCAAGTAGCCTCTGTAAGCTGTTTAAATGAAATAGCATCATCAAAGTCTTTCGCATCTACCGGGTCAATTGTGAAACAAAGGGTATCTCTAAAATCACGTCTTTTCTTTACTTCTTCTGCATCTATTGCGGCATGTAAGGTTTGTGCCGTTGCTAATACTTCATCAGGAAAGGTTAATGGGAAACCATGCTCCATTAATATCTGCTGCATGGCTATTTCATTTTGCGACTCATTAGTCATTATTTTAATGACCTTGCCAACAGGATTTTTAGCATTCGATTTCCATTCGATAATTTTTGCAATAACATAATCATGATGTACAGCGCCATTCAAATTTTGAATGGGTATGTAAATATCAACAGGCATTTGTTCATTACTTGGAATCAAAAAGGCAAACTGTTCATGTACTTCTAGTCGACCAGAAAATTCGTTTTGTTTTCTTGCAACAACAGATGCAATTCTACCTTCCATTCTACCATTCGTACTCTTCTTGATTATTTCTACTTGTACCGTATCGCCATTTAATCCCGTGCGTAATTGCTCTGGACGAATAATAATATCTTTAGATAATCCAGGAACTATTACAAATCCCATTCCGCCTCGGGTAATCTCTAAGGTGCCCGTATAAAGGGGTTCATCTACAGCACTGCGTACTTTTCTTTTTATGGGCACTTGTTTTTTTCTCGTCATAAGGTTGTATATGCTATTGCATAGTAATTAATAGGTGTGATAATGCGTTAATTGTTGTGCTACAAAAGTATGCACTTGTTGATCGAAGGCTTCTTTCCCATTCAACAAAAAATGAATTTGAATTGCTTGCACATAAATTGCAATGCCTGCGTTTTCAAAAATATCTAAATAAGGTAATAAACGCATAGCGTCTTTTTCAGTAGTCAGTAGTGCTTTATCTTGTACCTTCCAATTATTAAAACAACTTACAATTTCCTCCAAATCGTAGGCCGTAAAAGCATGGTGATCGGCATACGTTAGGGTATGTATATCGTTGGAAACATTGGTAATATGCTGAATTAAAGTTGTAGGATTAGCAATGCAGCAAACCAATACTACATTTTTATTTTCTAAGGTTAGCGCTGCTCGAGTACTGATATGATAGGGCGTTTGATAGTGCAATCCAGTAAAATAAACTTGTTGATGCTCCAGTGGTTGGATTTGTACAATGACTTTTTGTGCTTGTGCTTGACTAAAATTGGAACTACATTTTGAAACCACGATTACATCGGCTCTTTTATAGGCTGTTCTGTTTTCTCTTAATCGGCCGTAAGGCAAAACAAAATCTTTATAAAAAGGCCGTTGCACATCCATGATTAAAATATTCAATCC